>VXZF01000352.1 GCA_009845645.1 Gemmatimonadota bacterium
TCCCACGGCTCCCCCACAGCCAAGAGCGCTTCGTACAGGGCACCCGCCTCCGCGGCCCGTCCCACCGCCAGATACTGATCCGCCAATCCCTTGCGCGCCCGCTCCTCCTCCGGCCACTGCCGCAGCAACGCCCGGTAGGTGCCAATGGCCCGCTCGTGTTGCTCCTCCTTCCCGTACACTGTGCCCAGCGCGTAATAGGCCTCCATCATCCCCGCAGCTGCGGCCTCCTCGTACTCCCGCGCTGCGCTGGCTGGCATGTCCTGCGCTTCGTATTCGACCCCCCGTTGGTAGTGCTGTTGGGCGCGGGCCTTTGGCCCGGTTTCACTGCAACTCCAAAAGAGCCCTATCCCCAGCAGAATCGGCACCACCCTGACAACCGCCTATTCCAGCCCCGCATAAATGGTCACAAAGGACCGGCTCGTAGTGCTAGACTCGGCTTCCTTAAAATCCCGCCGTTCCAGCGCAATACCCGCCAAGGCCATCACTTGGTAGCCGTGGTAGGCCGATGTATTGGCAAACTGCAGGCCTACGGTCAGAGAGTTGAAATCTTCGGCGTCAATATCGAAGTCGTTGAAAACCACGTATTCGACGCCCGCCTGCAGCCGCGTGACCTGCAGGAGCTGAACCTCCATTAGAGTCGAGAAGAGCTGCATTAGGCTGGTGCGCTCGACCGCGTCGAAGAGGCTGCGGCTCTGCTTGCGGAATTCGCTCTTCCAGCGCGGTTCCAGGACCAACTGGCCCAGTTGGTAGCGGTAGCTGGCCTTGTTGATCAGTCCGAGGAAGAAATCCGTCTCGTCCAACCCCAACTCCTGCCGTTTCGCCTGGCCCATCAGTTGGCGGAAGTACACGTAGTTCAGCTTACTCATCAGGTGCAGCGCCGTGCCCTGCAAACTGTGGCCGACAAAGAGTTGGTTGACCCAGGTATCGCGCGCCAGCAGCGGATCGTCCACTCGGGTCAGCACCCCGCCCAAGACGGTGTTGTCCGGCGACCATTGCAGCAATGGATTGGGGATATCGTCCTCCACCTTCTTGCTCATCTCAAAGACGCGCAAACGACCAAAGCGCGGCGAATTTTCATCAAAGGTCAAAGCCGCGTACACACTGTGGTTTTTCTGGTCTGAGGAAATCAGGTCTTCGCGCAATACGCCGGCCGTCAGCCGCAACTTAGGGGTCGCGTTGACGCCGCCGTACACATTGTAGCCCCGGTGGTCTCTGCGGTAGGGATAGTCGGGCTCTTCGTCGTTTTCGTACTGATCGACCCAGAAGTTGTTGTTCATATCTACTCCGAACAAAAACTCTGGCCGATCGACGCCAAAGCGCAGAAAGGGCTCTTCGTAGTCGGGGATGATATTGGTCTTGACCAAGTTGTCGTTCTGATTGAAGTCGGGCACAAAGTCGTTGTTTTGGTCCCAGCCCGGAAAGACCTGAGGGTCGCCCGCCTGCCAGTCGGACCGAACCGTGTCGGGGAAGCGATCTTGGTCGTCGTTGTCCTCGACCAGTTCGACGATGCCCTCGCGCTCGCTCTCGTAGTTGATCTCGCCCGTTCCCAAGGTGACAAAAGTGCTGGTATTGTAGAGGGGGTCCATGCTGTAGGCCTCGCCAAACATGAAAAACGGGTGGGCGCTCTTGGCCACGTTCACCATCCACGCTGGTGCATAGCGCCGTCCCTCGACCCCCGACGAGGTCCGGTGCGTCTCTGCAAAGGCGTTGGGATACTTGCGGTAGTTCCAGTTCAGATCGTACTCGGCGTACAAATCAAACCCCGCCACATCGAGTAACTCTAGAGTTCCCCCAAAAATGTGCGTAGCCGTGGGCAGACCGTAGGCAAAGCGAATCGTGCGCAAATTGGTCGCGTCCTTGATATTGCCCCTAGCTTGGTCGACCAAGAGCAATACCAACTCGCCCTGCCGGTTGGTCTGGTTGTTCGAAGTCATCCAGATCTGGTAGTCGTTGCCGACTACTAGTTCGAATTCCACGTTGACAATGGAATCCTTGGCAGCGCTGGCCCGCTCGATGAAGTCGAGGCTGTCAAAGTCGTAGAGCAGGCGAATCTCCTCAACGCCCTTGGCCGCGATAAAGCCCTTCTCTACAAAACCGCCTTCCACCACGGGCTCAAAGCCAATGTCCTTGCCCCGCTCCTTGCGACCGTCGCTGTAGGTGATGACCACGTCGGAACCGGCCGGGAAGAAAGCAGCCCCGCCGACCTCGTCTTCGGGTGAGTCGTCGCGCAGCACAATTTGCACCAGATCAATCGTCCGGTTTTGCCCCACGGTCAGCAGGCCGGAGAACGGATTCCCAGCCAGCCGATCCGTCAGCGTATTCGACTGATGCGAATTGGCCAAATTGAAGCCCAACCGGGCGTATTCGCCGATTTGGCCGACAAAGCGTCCGGCGACCAGAGTAGTGTTGTTGGTGCGCAGCACTTCCTGGCCGCCGGTCTCCCCCCCGCCCGGGCTGCTGATGCGCGAGTAGATTAGGGTCGTCTCGTAGCGATCCGTGGCTAGATCAAATTGCACCCCGTCCATCCGCGGTTTGGAGAAGGTCATCGGCGTCAGGGTAGTACGCAACTGGCTGCTCAAAGTCAGCGCATAGGCGTACTCCCCTTTCTGGTCGCCGGCCACCACCACCTCTGAGAACCACTGCCGAAAGCGCTCCGACTTGAACAGGGTATTGCCAAATTGTTGCGGCCGGGTCTGCGTGTTGTTGAATATCAGCCAACCGCGAGTGACAAAATTCCCGTAGATATCGTAGAAGTAATCCCCTTCCAGGGCCGTATTGACGTAGCGATCAAAGTGATCGCGGGCGTAGTTGGTGTACTCCCACTGGCGCCAGCCGTACTCGTTGTATAGTTCCTGCGGCACGTACCAGCGCCGCACCGCCGGGTCCAAGGCATCCAGCATCACTCCCGGTCCCTGGGGCCGAAAACTGGTCTCGGCACCCTGCCTGAGTCCCAAGCGCATGCCGTAGTCCATCTGCGCCTCAGCCATTCCGGACAAGACGCCGAGCAACAAGTACAGTGTTAAAAGTTTGGCTCTCACAGCATCCCCATTTCGCAAAGGGTGCAGCCGTTGGATCTCTCTTCTAATACACCACTGCAATCAGACGTGACCGCTTTTGTCCCACTGCCCCAGCCTGATCTGCATCAACCTCTATCTGGGCTAAATAGAGTCCCGGAGGCACCAGCGCCCCGGGGTCGTCCCTTCCGGCCCAAGCAAAGTTCTGTCTC
>VXZF01000748.1 GCA_009845645.1 Gemmatimonadota bacterium
TCGAATCGGACCGGGTCGCCGTTGACGAGGGCGACTGGGCGGAATGGGAGATAGCCGCAGGTACGGTGCAATTGGGCCCAGAAGGGGTGCGACCGCACCGCATCCGCGAGCAAATCAACGCCGTGCTAGACGCCCCGAACTTTGTGTCCGGCGAAGGCGTACCGGGCGGGATCCGGGCGGCGGGCACTAACTTGGCTGAGGCCGCGAATGCGATAGACGGCCGAGAGGATACCTTCTGGGAGCCGGACGAGGACGCTCCTTTCCGCGATTGGTGGATCGAGGTCGATTTGGGCCGCTTGGTATGGGCGCGCAAGATCGTAGTGAAATTCGCGCCGGAAGGTATGGGCGATCCTTTTTTGCAGTTCAAGGTGCTCACGTCCAACGGCCTCCCGGCTTTCTCCCAGAGCAAGGCGATCCGCTTTGCGCAGGCTGGTCGCAGCGAAGGCTTGAACAAATCCCAGCGCGTTTTCGAGTTTGATCTGAAGCCCTCACAGGAAGCGGACGCGGACTTTGTCGGCGACATGTTCCAGTTCGTCCAGATCGTGGCCACGGCCAGCGCGCGCGGCCAAGGGCACGAAGTCAGCGAGACCCGCTGGAACAGCTTGCCAGAGGAAGAGCGCGGCGATGTGATCTACTTCTTGCGCGAGTCTTCGGGCGTTTTGCGGCAGATCGACCAAGACCAGCACGCAGCACTGAGCGAATCGCGCGCTGGCCCGATTAAGTACTATCGACGGGAGCGGCCGCGGCTGGCCGAGGTGGAGGTGTGGACCGAGGGCGACAACATCAGCTTAGGCTCGCTGAGCCGGGGCGGGTTGATCGGGGGCACGAGCAACACCGGGACGGAGCGCTTGGCCATTGACGGCGACTACAAGACCGTGTGGACCGAGCAAGTGGGCGTCAGCGACGTCGGGAACGTCGATGTGGAGTTCGACCGCGAACTCCTCTTCGACTTGGGGACTTGGTTCTGGATCAGCCGAGTGGTCATTGGATTTGACCGCGAAAACATCGCCCACGGCTTTACCGGCGCGTTTCCCAACTACGTCATCAACCTCTCGAATGGCCAGCGCAACCCGGACGGCAGCTTGGCCTACGTTGCACGGGCCACGCGAGAAACCACCGACATAGAGCCGGGCCGCTTTAGTGGGCTGTTCCCCCACATTTTTTATCAGGACAATGCCTTTCCGCTCACTAGGGGACGCTACTTCAAGATGGATTACCGCGTGCTCATCGTCCCGAATTGGGCCAACTCCGGCATCCGCGAGCTCCAACTCTACGGCCGCGGTTTCCTGCCGCAGGTGACGCTTCAATCGGCACCTATGGAGTTGGGCAGCGATCCGCGCATTTTGTCTTCCGTCCACTGGGCAGCCGACACTCCTCCGGGCACCCAAGTGCAATTTCGCACGCGCACTGGCAACCAGCTCGACGAGGAAATCCACTACTTCACCAACGCCGGGAAAGAGGTAACCGAGGCCAAATATCGCAAGCTGCTCAGCTTTCAGCGGGGCGATTCGACTATATCGGTGGTTCCCGGTGCCGACTGGAGCTCTTGGAGTCCATACTACACGGCCACGGGTGCGCCGATCTCTTCGCCAAGCCCGCGTCGCTACGCCATAGTAGAGGCCACGCTACGCTCAGACGATCCCGGCCAAGGGGCGCTGTTGCGCGGTATGCACATCGCGTTGGATTGGCCCTTGGCCAGCCAAGTTATAGGCGAAGTGCAGCCGCGACAGACGCAGCAGCGCGGAGAGCGCACGACCTTTACGCTGTCTTTGCAGCCGCAGTTCCAAGCCGACAATCGCGGCTTCGACCAGGTGCTAGTGGTGTTGCCGTCGGGGGCAGCGGTCGATCTGGAGGAAGTGGTTGTGGGCGCAGAGCGCGTGCGCTACGGGCCGGAAGAAGTGACGCGGGTAGAGACTGGGACCGATTCGCTGTGGGTGCAGCTACCCGCACCCGTGGTGGAGGGAGAGGGGTTCGTGGCGCTGCAATTTTCCGGTGTGCTCTACCTCGCCAGCAATGCGTTTGCCGTGCAGGTGGGGTTGGGCGAAGGGGATGAGCGGGTGTGGCAGCGGGTGGATGCTGGTGCTGGGCGCAGCTTGCAGGTGTTGACCCCATTTAGCGGCGGGCTGTTGGGCGAGGTGGCTGTGTCGTCGAATCCGTTTACGCCCAACGGGGACGGGATCAACGACGTGGTAGAATTGGTGTTTCCGGTGTTTGCTGTGCAGGGTGCCAAGGCGTTGGTGCTAGAGGTGTATGGCTTAGACGGCCAGCGCGTGCGGCAGATGGCTCCGGTGGTGGCACACGCCGCTGGAGTGCAGCGTCTGACTTGGGACGGACGGGACGATCAGGGTCGCCTAACGCCGCCGGGCCTGTATTTGTGCCGGGTCGGCATGGAGGTCGATGCCGAAGGCGAGCAAACGACGATTACCAAACTCGTCGCTAGCATTTACTGATTTGAACCATGGCCGGGGTAAACGGAATTGAAAAAACAGATTCCTCCAGCATACCGCGAATGGGTGAAAGAGGAGGAAGGGCAGCAGGATGTCGCTGGCATCCCCGCGCGGGGCATCCTGCTCGGCGCGGTGCTCGCCTTGCTGCTCAATGGTTTAGACGCGTACGCGACGACTATTATCCGCGGCTCGTACCTGACCCTAAATTTTAGTACGCCGGCCGCTTTATTCTTCTTCTTTTTTTTAGTGCCCGCCAGCGGCCTTGTGTACTGCCTGCGCCGCTCCTTGGCCCTGACCCAATCCGAGCTGATTACCATTTACATCATGTTGGTAGTCGCCTGCTGCATTCCCGGGATGGGGTTTACCCAGTTTATCATTCCCTGTCTGGTCGGCTCCACGTACTACGCGACGCCGGAGAATAACTGGGACTTTTTATACAACCAGTACATCCCCACGTGGATGATCCCGCGCGGCGAAAACGTGGCGCGCTACTTTTTTGAGGGGCTGCCAGAAGGAGCCGCCATCCCTTGGGGAGCGTGGGTGCTGCCGCTGACTTATTGGTACGGTTTCTTCTTGGCGCTCAGCGCAGCGATGATTTGCACGATGGTCATACTGCGCAAGCAATGGGTAGATCGGGAAAAGCTGGCGTATCCGTTGGTACAGGTGCCGATGGAGATGATAAAGCGCGAGGAGGGGAGGGCTATTGGGCGGGCGTTTTTTACCAATAAGGCGATGTGGCTGGGGTTTGCGTTCGCGTTTGTCTTG
>VXZF01000130.1 GCA_009845645.1 Gemmatimonadota bacterium
GCGTAGAAATGCCCGACCTAGAAGACAGCCAAGTGGGCGATGTGGCCGATTACGAGGCTTTGTTGGCAGCCGCCGAGGGCATGGAGGCCATCATCCACTTGACGGGCGTCGATGGCGAGTGGGAAAAGGCCCTGCCCAACAATTTTATCGGTACGTACAATATGTTGGAAGCAGCCCGTATCCAAGGAGTGTGTCGGGTGGCGTACGCCAGTCGCGCCGGAGTACACGGCCCCCTGCCCGAAGACGTTATGCGCCACATTGATATGCGTCCCCAACCACTGGGCCACTATACGGTCAGCAAGCTATTCGGTGAGCACATGGGCTATTCCTACGCCCATAGGCACGACCTAGAGTTCGTCGCAGTGCGCATAGGCAATTTCAACATCAATCGCGATCAGCCCGAGCACCCGCACCATCTTAGCCACGGCGATGCCGTGCGGGTCTTTGAGCAGGCCGTGGTACACCCCGGGGTGCGCTACGAAATCGTGTACGGAGTGTCGGACAGCACTTGGCCGCGCTACGACCTCGACCACGGGCGGCGCGCCATTGGCTACTATCCGCAGGATAAATCGGACTGGCGGCCCGAGGAGGAATAAGCTGTGATCAAATTGAGCACAATGGCCCGCGAGACGCCTACCACCACCATTGATCAGGTCCTTGAACAGGCCCGCCAGTTGCAGTTGGACGGCGTCGATTTCCATTTGTCGGGCATGGACCGCAGCGTCCAGTATATCAACCGCATCAAGAGCCTCTGTCTCAAAAGCGGCTTAAACATTGGCTATGCCGGGGCCGGCAGCTTTGTCGGGCCTCCCGAGGATCGGGCCAAGCGGATGGAGCAGGGCCGCGCCGACGTCGATGCCGCAGCATTGCTAGGAGCGCAGGTCCTGCGCGTTTTCGCGCGCCACAAGTGGCCGAACACCGTCGAGGAACAAGAGGCCCTGTGGCGTCCGATGATCGAGGATTTCCAGGCGATTGCCGACTACGCAGCCCAACGCGGGGTCATGGTCGCCTTGCAAAACCACGACAACGGCAGTTTTGCCATGACCGCGGACCAAGTGTTGCGCATCCTGCGCGAGACCGAGCGCGACAATTTCAGCTTCCTGTTGGATACCGGACAGTGGCTGGGGGCCATTGGCTCGCATCCGCGTGGCGAATTCGATCCGAATGTCGATTTGTACAAAGACTATCTGGAGCCGACCGCGCCTTTTGCCACGTACGTGCGGGCCAAGATCTACAAGATCGACAGCGGCGTTGAGGAGTTTATCGACTATAGGCGCGTGTTAGAAATTCTGCGCGGGGTAAATTTCAATGGCACGATCGGCTTGGTCTTTGAACTAGGCGAATTCAACAATTGCAGCCACGAGGAATGCATGCGCCTGGCCGTGGCCCATTTGCGCGAAGTAATCGCCGCTAGCTGATACAGCATGTCGTCCCTGTCCATGCACCGCTCACCTTATCGCCTTATCTTCGTCGGGCCAACTGAAAGGAACAGTCATGTCCGCATCTGATCCCAGCACCGCCAAGCCCCTCCTCTTTCAACAGAGCCGCGTCGGCTACGTCGATATAGACGAGGTTGACCTACCCCGCACCAATGCCGCTGGCAAGCCGGTAATTGATCCGACGCCGGAACAGAGGTACTTGTTCGACACCCAAGGTTGGCTGTTGATACCCGGCCTGCTCAGCAAGGACGAAGTAGAGGAGATGCGGGCCTTTTGCTACCGCTTGCACCAAGAGCCTGAATCGCTGCCGGAGCCACAGCGCAGCCCTATTGGCGGCCCCTTGGAAGAGTTGACCGACCACCCCTTTATCGTCGGTTTTATGAACGAATTCCTCGCCAATCCCGACCTGTCGAGCCAGGACTGCTACGGTTTTCGTATGGAATCAACCAGCCTAGCTATGCGCCAGACTGGAGAAGGGGGCTTTGGCCCCCACAACGGCAATGGCCTGTGGCGCCTGCCCGGCGACGGGCACAACTACCACTGCGTGCCCGGCAAGGCACGCAGCAGCTTGACCTGCGTGGTATGGGAATTGAACGAGGTCGAGGCCAGTGGCGGCGGCACCTTGTTCATCAACGGCAGTCACAAGGCCGCCTTCCCTTTGCCCACTGGAGCCCAGCAGAGCCCCGATTCGGATCTGTGGACTCGATACACATGTCCGGCTGGCTCCCTACTCATTTTCGCAGAAAGCACCACTCACACTGCTTCTCCGTGGGGCAGCACCGACCACGAGCGCTGCGCCATCTTCAGCCGCTACAATTACGTCGATAGCAAATGGCACAAGTGGCAGCCTCATCCCGAGGCGCTCGAAGCCATGCCGCCTAAGCGCCGCACGCTCTTCCGGCCCGTCCACGTCGAGGGCAATCTGATATAGTGCGCGACAGTAGAGTCGAAAATTAGTGATCGTCGCCCGAGTAAATCCACATAGATTGAGTCTTACCAGCCCGTTCAAAACCGAGCTTATTGTAGAAGTTGATCGCCTCGCCATCCGCCACCAGTATGTGCTGATGAAAGCCTTCGTACATCGACATGAGTCTGCTCATCAAGGCCGCTCCAATGCCCCGTCGTTGATAGTCCGGATGAACCAGCAAATGGGGATAGTACACAACTAAATAACCATCAGAGATCGCATTGCCCAATCCGATCAAACGATCTCCATCCCAAGCAGTCCATAGCGAATGTGAGTTTAGCAGGCCGTTGCGAAGCGCAGTCGGCTTCTTGGCCGCGGACCAACCATTCGCTACATATAGTTCCCGTATGGCTTCCAGCGAAATATCCCGCGTATCGCTATAGGAAATCGTTTCGCTAGTTATATGCATCCGCTCGTCAGCTAATTTCTACCGGCACCATGCAACCGTAGTAAAAAAACTCTCCGGTTGTTCCAACTGAGCCGCTCCAGCCAAGATCGCGCACTTGCCGTTCCAACTGAGCCGGGTCGTAGAATACTTTTACGATGTTAAACGTCCGGCCATCGTTCAGCTTCCGTTCCATTACGCCGGAATCGTCGATTGCAGCGTGATCCCGTGCGGTTGACTCTTGCGTCGCCAGACCGTCAACAAAGAAAGCTCTACCCCCCGGCTTTAGGGCGGCGCGAACCATCTCCCAAAGCCGATTGAATTGCTGTGCCGGAACGTGCGACAGCCAGAACCCAAAAAAGACAAAATCATACTTCTCGGTCGGCCACCACTCGAAAAGATCCGC
>VXZF01000593.1 GCA_009845645.1 Gemmatimonadota bacterium
GTCAGGCCCGGCAGAGCCTCGGCCGAAGCACCCACGCCGAACTCAAAAGGTAGCGCAAGCTCGTACGTGTTGTTCCACTCTTCGTCCGGGAATTCCCCTACGGTCCCGTCGTCGCACTCAACAGAACTGTAATTATCTGCAAGGGGTGAGTCTGGAGTACCTTCTGGGAGTAAGTGTTGGCAAGGGTTTGGCCTGTCATAGGATGAGGGACCGCGGAAAACGTAGCCAATTTTGTGCGTCCCCCCGGTGGTAAAGGTCGCGCCCAACCTGTAGCGAGGCTCGTCGCGCGGCGTACGCAGCATCGCGCCCAAGACGGCATACGGAGTCCACTTATATTCATCTGTAAAGGTGTCTCGTGCGCGAAAGCGCTGCTCGTAGAATTGGTCCTGCGGATCGGCCCAGTCAAATTCACTGACGGCCTCGTCTTCGCCGCTGACCAAACCTAAGGTCGCGCCCAGTGAAACAGCCGGCGACACGTCAATAGCCGCGGACACGCCCGCCAGAGCCATCTCGCCCTCGTGCTGGAAAGTGTGGTCCGCGGTAAGGCCCTCGGCGTCTCCCTTTTGATTGAGGTTCCAGTCGAAGTCCTTGATGCGGGTCAGGCCAGCCGCCAAGACCAAACTGCCGCGATAGACCGGATAGGGATAGACAAAGCCCAGCGAACCAAAGCGCGTATTGGTCAGTTCGCTTCTCCCTGGAGTGCCGTTGAAAATCGAGTCGTTGGCGCGGCTGTTGCGCAGGAAGGACACCTGCACCTCGCGCTGCTGCATCTGGGCCAAGCCCGCCGGATTCCAGTACATGGCCGTGAAATCGTCGGCCACCCCAACAAAGGCACCGCCCATGCCCATGGCCCGCACCCCAACTCCAGCAAAGTTGTCGATGGCCCGCTCCTCTTGGGCCACCGCACCGCGGACCCACATGCAAAGCAAAGCAATAGCCAGTATCTTCATCGGAATTTCCTCCTGTAAGTGGCTGACAACTCCCGAATGGACTGGGAGCCAAAGTGATCGCTTTCCAGCGCATTTTTAAAATAATACGCGACCCTTAGCTGCGGCGCTACGGTCCAAGCCCCTCCGATGTTCAAATAGCCTTCTGCCACACCCTGATCTTGTAGGCCGTTGTTGCGGCCCAAGTCGTATTCGGCGAATAGGGCTATAAATCGCAAGCTCTTGTCGATACCCAACCACGCAGACCAGTCGCCGTCGTCGGCATCTTCGCGTGACACATTGACGCCTGCATGGACGCCGAGTTCCCCTAGCATTGAGGTGTAATTCTTGCTCAGTGCCAGATAGATCCCTTTGGATTTGACTTGGTAGCGCTGATCTCTATACGGCCCGATGCCCTGGGAATCAAAGCCCAACAGCAGCGCCGGCCACGTGTAGCCCTCTTCGATGATCCGGCACCGAGCGGCCACTGCCACGCGCGGGTACCAATTGACTGTACCCGTGCCAATGAGCTGCTCGCCGCCAAAAGACACGCCAACGCTCAGCCGCTTGAGCACGCCGACATGCAAACGACCAACAGTCCCCCCATCGGCAAACAGGCGAACATTTACCGCATAGTAGCCCTTGCGGACCAGCCCGGCCGTCGGGCTATCAACCAAGCTCGTCAGCTCGGTCCATTTGGCGGCTGCCGGTCCAGCGGCAATGCAAAGGATCAATATCAGCCGCTGCAAAGTCTCCTCCCTTTGGCTAATTTCTCAGAAATCTATTTCTTCTACCCCATCCCCTTGCAAGGTAATGCGCCGCTCGCAATCCTCGCTGTGTTCTAGCCACACATGGCAGCACCTAGCGGGCAACGAGCCATCGGCGCGCTCGGCCCACTCGACCAAGCAGACACCGTGACCGTAAAAGTACTCTTCTGCACCTAATTCCTCAAGCTCGTCAGCGCCCCTTAGCCGATAAAGATCAAAGTGATAAACGGGCAGATCGCGGCCCCTGCATTGCCCGGCGTATTCGTTGATCAGGATAAAGGTCGGGCTCGTGACGTAATCGGCCACTTGCAGAGCTTCGCACACGCCTTGGATCATGCAGGTTTTGCCACTGCCCAAGTCGCCGCAAAAGGCGATCACATCGCCCGGTGTCAAGCGTCGGCCCAGCGCAGCACCCAGTGCGCGGGTCTGGGCCGCCGAGTGCGTGGTGAAAACTCTTTTCATTGCTCCTTACTTGGATTCCATAATCGCCACGGGCAAAATCATTTCTTCCAAGGAAATACCGCCGTGCTGGAAGCTGCCCTTGTAGCGGCGCTGGTACTTGTTGAACTGGGTCGGATAAACAAAGTAGAAGTCCTCGCGGGCAATCACGAAGCTATGCCCCAGTCCCGTCGAAGGCAGCCCGTAGGCGTGTGGGTCGGCGATCAGCAGCGCATCCTTTTCCTCGCAGCGGAGGTTCTGACCATACTTGTAGCGCAGACTCGAAGACGTGCTGCGGTCTCCGTACACCACCGAAGCGCGCGTGCCGCGCATGGAGCCGTGGTCGGTCGTCAGTACTACCACCGCGTCGGTGCGGGCAACGCCCTTGAGGGTCTCAAAAAGCGACGCATTGCCAAACCACGTCTGCACCAAGGCGCGAAAGGCCGCTTCGTTAGGTGCCATCTCCTTGAGCAGGTCCGACTGCGCTTGGCTGTGTACTAGCATGTCGAGAAAATTGTACACCACCGACACAAGCGGCCACTTACCCAGCGACGGTACCCTGCGGGTCAATTTCCGGGCCTCGCTGGTGTCTAGCACTTTGACGTAGTGCGAACCCGGTTTGAATGCGACGCCCATGTAGCGGACCAAATCGTCGATGAATTGGTGCTCGTGCCGATTGAGGCTGTATTCGTTGTCTTGGGCCTCGTCCCATAGGGTGCGGTACTTGTCGGCGATCTCTTTGGGAAAAAGCCCGCTGAAGATCGCGTTGCGCGCAAAAGGCGTGGCCGTCGGCAAAATCGAGTAGTGGTAAGAGCGCTTGATGTTGAAGTACTCAGCTAACTGAGGCTCCATCACCATCCAGTGATCCAAGCGCAGGCAATCGACCACGATAAAGAATACCTGTCGGCCCTGTTCGAGATAGGGCACCACGAACTCGGGCACCACATCCACCGACAATGGCGGCGAATCCTCCTCGTCTGCTACCCAGCGCGTGTAATGCTGCTCGACAAAGCGCCCGAACTCGCGGTTGCACTCGCGCCGCTGATCCCCAATCAT
>VXZF01000424.1 GCA_009845645.1 Gemmatimonadota bacterium
GAGGATACTCGCGAGGGCATCGCTGCCGTTGTCAGCGTCAAAGTGCCCGAGCCGCAGTTCGAGGGACAGACCAAGGGCAAGCTAGGCAACAGCGAAGTCAAAGGCATCGTCGATTCGTTTGTCTCCGAAGCATTGAGTACTTACCTCGAAGAGAATCCGGACATCGCCAAGCGGATCGTCGATAAGATCGTGGAGGCTGGACGCGCCCGCGAGGCGGCGCGCAAGGCGCGCGAACTAACCCGACGCAAAGGGGTACTCGACGGCGGGGCGTTGCCCGGCAAGCTGGCCGATTGCTCAATCCGCGACCCGGAGCAGACCGAAATTTTCTTGGTCGAGGGCGATTCGGCCGGCGGCTCGGCGGCGATGGCGCGCGACCAGAGCTTCCAAGCCGTGCTGCCAATGTTCGGCAAACCGCTCAATGTAGAAAAAGCGAGGATCGATCGCGTCTTGGGGAACGACAAGTTGTTGCCACTTATAACAGCGCTGGGCACCAGCCTCGGCGAGGACTACAACTTTGAGAAGCTGCGCTACGGCAAAATTATTATCATGGCCGATGCCGATGTCGATGGCAGTCATATTCGCACGCTAATCATGACCTTTTTCTTTCGCTACATGCGCGACCTGATCGAGAAAGGCAGGCTCTATCTGGCCCAACCGCCCCTTTTTCAAGTGAAGAAGGGCAAGCAGGAGCTATATGCCTTCGATCAGGCCGAGCGCGACCGACATATCGCCGCACTCGGCGGCAATGGCCATGGCGACGGTCGGGGCATCGTCATCCAGCGCTACAAAGGGTTGGGCGAAATGAACCCCGAGCAGCTATGGGAGACGACGATGGATCCCGAGCGGCGCACGCTGCTGCAGGTGGCGATCGACTATGCCGTTGAGGCGGATCACCTTTTTACCCTACTCATGGGCGAACAGGTGGAGCCGCGCCGCGAATTTATCGAGAAGTACGCGCTAGATGTAAAGAATCTGGACGCGTTCTATTAGACTAAAAAGCTGAGGATTTAATTAATGCTCGAACAGCAAGAAAGCCGGGTCATTCGGGTCAAAATTGAGGAGGAGCTCAAAACCTCCTTCCTCGACTATTCAATGAGCTTCATACGGTCGCGGGCGCTGCCCGATGTTCGCGATGGGCTCAAGCCGTCCCAACGCCGCATCTTGGTAGCGATGAACGACCTAAGCCTCTTTCCCAACCGCGGCTACCGCAAGTGCGCCAAAATAGCCGGCGACACCTCAGGCAACTACCACCCGCACGGCGAAGACATTGTCTATCCAACCCTAGTGCATATGGCGCAAAATTTTCGCTTGCGGTATCCACTGGTCCAAGGCCAAGGCAACTTCGGTTCTATTGACGGCTACCCTCCGGCGGCTATGCGCTATACGGAGGCGAGGTTGAGCTGGCCGGCGATGGAGTTGCTAGCGGATCTCGACAAGAATACCGTCGAGTTCGCCAGCAACTACGATGAGACGCAGCAAGAGCCTTTGGTGTTGCCGTCCAGGTTTCCCAACCTGATATGCAATGGCTCCATGGGCATTGCCGTGGGCATGGCCACCAAGATCCCGCCGCACAACTTGCGGGAAGTTGCCAGTGGCCTCAAGGCGCTGATCGATCATCCCGACATTTCCATTGCCGAGTTGCTTGATCACGTTAAAGCCCCAGACTTTCCCACCGGCGGAATCATCTACGGCATGAGCGGGGTACAGCAGGCCTACGCAACGGGCCGGGGACTGATCTATATCAGAGCGCGGGCGGATATTGAGACCCTCAAGAACGGGCGCGAAAACATCGTCGTCACCGAAATCCCCTTCTTAGTAAACAAGGCTAGCCTCTTAGAGAAAATCGCCGATCTGGTGCGCGACAAGACTATCGACGGACTTGCCAATATTCGCGACGAATCGGGCCGCAAGGGGTTGCGCATTGTATTTGAGTGCAAGCGGGAAGCCCAAGCCGAGGTCGTGCTCAACCAGCTCTATAGTCATAGCATGTTGCAGACTACCTACGGGGTAATGATGTTGGCCATTGTCAATGGCCGTCCCGAGACGCTCAATCTCAAGCAGATGCTGCAGCACTACATCGATCACCGCCACGAGATGATCGTGCGCCGCACCCAATTCGACCTGGAGAGAGCCGAAGCGCGGGCGCACATTCTGGAAGGACTGCGCTTCGCCTTAGATCACATTGACCTAGTGATTGAGACCATCCGCCGCTCGTCGAGTCCGGCCGATGCTCAAGAGCGGCTGGCTAGCCTCCGCCCGGTGGCGACAGACGCGATTGCTCAGGTGCAATTCGAGTTGAGTGAGCGGCAAATTCAAGCCATCCTAAGCATGCCGTTGCAGCGCTTGACGGGCTTGGAGCGCGACAAAATTGAAGCCGAATACAAGGAATTGATAACGACGATTGAGGACAAAAGAGCCATCCTCGCTAGCCGCGAGCGGCAGATGCAGATCATCAAGGACGAGATTGATGATCTGGCCGAGCGCTTCGGCGACGAGCGCCGCACTGAGATCGTCTATTCAGCCGAGGAATTCGACATTGAGGACTTGATTGCCGAAGAGGACATGGTAGTAACCATCTCGCGCAGTGGCTATATCAAGCGCCTACCCCCTAGGGCCTACCGAGTACAGAATCGCGGCGGGCGCGGGGTGACGGGTATGAAGACCAAGGAAGAGGATTTTGTCGAACACCTTTTCGTGGCGTCAACCCATTCCTATATCATGTTTTTGACGGCCAAGGGCAAGTGTTATTGGCTCAAGGTCTTTCGCATACCCGAAGGCGACCGCACAGCTCAGGGGCGGTCGATAGCCAACCTGTTGCCACTTGAACAAGACGACCAAATATGCGCCATCGTACCCGTCCGAGAGTTCTCCGACGATCGGTACTTGTTTACGGCTACGCGCAAGGGCATTGTCAAGAAGACCAAGCTCTCGGCCTACCAGAACATCCGTCGCGACGGGATCATTGCCCTGAAGATCCAAGATGACGACGACCTGATTGGGGCTGCTATCACCGATGGTCAGCAGGATATTACCCTGCTGACACGGAACGGCCAAGCCATGCGCTTTAGCGAAAGCGATGTCCGGTCAATGGGCCGGGTTTCTACTGGCGTTAAGGGCATTAAGTTGCGCCAAGGGGACGAGGTTGTGGACATGGTCGTAGTGCGCGAAAGCAGCACCTTGCT
>VXZF01000376.1 GCA_009845645.1 Gemmatimonadota bacterium
CGGCTTCTCTGGTCGTTTCAGCCCGTACTTGCGCATTCGATACCGCAGCTTCTCCGGGCCGATGCCCAACAAACGAGCCGCTCCCCTCGGGCCATAGATCCGCCAGTTGGTGACTTCGAGGGCCGCCAAAATTTGCCGCTTTTCGGCCTCTGGTAGTGTCATCAGGGGCATAGCCAAATCCTTTCGGCGAAGTGTCGTTAAGAAATGGACCTGTTGGTCCTGACTTAGCTACCGGTCTGCAGCAGTGCCTTGATTTGTTCTTCAGTAGGCGGCTGATTGCCGAGTGCCTCTATAGGGACGATGCGGTTATCCCGGCCGATCAGGATGTAGTGGGGTATGCCCACGACGCCGTAGCGCCGGGCGGTTTCGCCCGTGTCGAGAGCAATGGGGAACGGATAATTATGCTGGCCGACATAATTATCTAGGTTGTCGGCCCGATCCGCCGAATGAAGGGCAATGACGATAAAGCCCTGATCCCGATAGCGCTCGTATAGTTCGGCGACATAGGGTAGTTTTTCTATGCAGGGCGAACACCACGTAGCCCAAAAGTCGAGTAGCACTACTTTGCCCTGTAACTGCGCCAGACTGTTCAAGGGGGAATCCTCATAACCGACGACGGGTGCCACCCAGCGCTCAATGTCGATCTCAAAGGGCACGGCACCCTGATCCATGGTGTGCCGCTGGTGCATGACTTCCATTTCCCTAGGGCTGATATAGCGGACAGAAAAGGTTTGGCCGTCGTCGGTGAATTCGGCGCGGTCCCAATGTAGGATTGCCTGATCAGCCGTGGGTTTTTCCAAGGTTTTGCGCTGGGGAATGGTCAGGATGGGGGCTAAGCGGACGATGGTATGTAGCAGGGCGTCCGAGGGACCAGATCCAGCCCAGACCCAGTAGTCGCGTTGCCAGCGGGTTAAGTGCGTGGACGGCTTTTCGGCAGATTGGTACGTGGATTGGGCTGTCGGGTCGCCGACCTTGGTTTCTAGGCCGGGGAAAGGCTCGCCTACCAGTGTTTGGCGGTGTCCCGACAGGCGGTTCCGGTTAAGATCGTCCCGAATATGCGACTGACCGTCTGGGTGGTGGACGACTACGGTAAAGAGGTTGGCCTTTTCAATCCGGCCCGGTTTATCCGCTCGTCCGAGAATGGTATGCCACAGTTCCTGACCATCGCCATCTACGCGCCAGGCGTGTAGCCATCCTTGGTGCAGTTGCGCTTGGACGGAACCGCCGATTGAGGCGGGTAGGTCAACCGAGTCGCGCCAAGCAGGAGTCGCGGCGGCCTCTGCGACGGCGATCAGTCCGGCCACGAGGCCGGTGCAGAAAATTTTAGCACAAGTCATGGTGAAAACCTCTCGCTAAGGGTTAATGGGTCGGGAACGGGTCGTCGAGCAAGTACTTCAGTAGGGTGGTACTTGGTGCTTCGCCGTCCTGACTGATCCAAGCCAGCCGGCAGTTGCGGTCAAGAAGGACGGATTGGGGGAAACTCCAGATGCCGTAGCGTTGCGCGCTTGCGCCTTCATCTACTGCAATGGGCAACGTATAGCCGCGTTCGGCGACGAAGGCGGCTAGGTCGTCGGCTCCTTCAGCGCTGTGGATGGCGATGACGACGAGGCCCTGGTCTTTGTGTTTTTTGTATAACTCGTCATAGTGGGCGAGTTGTTCGATGGATTCGGGAGACCAAGTGGCCCAAAAATGCAGCAGTAATACTTTGCCTAGGAACCAGCCTATGCGGTCGCCTTTCTCAATGGGGTTGATCCAGCGCTGGACCTCGATATTGAAGGGTATGGCGCCCCGGACCAATCTGTGCTTTTGCTGCGTACGGTCTGCTTCAGCAGGGGAGACATAGTCGGCTATTAGCACTCCGCCGCTATCCAAGAGTTGGGCGTCGTCCCAGCGCACAAGACCCCCGTCGGCGAAAGCGCCAAAGCGCGGTCTTTCCGGCACGAACACCGTCGGAGTCAGGCGGATGAGCGTATCCCAATGGTCCGCATTCGGTCCTAGGGCTATCCAGAGTTGCCCATCCTTCTCCCATTTGGTGATGCCGCGCTGGAGACGGGGCTTTTCAATGTCGCTCTGACGGACGGTGGTGTCGGGATTGGCGAACGCCTCCAACCCCAGTTTTTGGAGTATCAGAGCTAAAGTGGTGCTGTCGAGATTGGCAAACGTCTCCGGCCCTCGTTTTTGGAGTATCAGAGCCAGAGTGGTGCTGTCGAGATTGGCAAACGTCTCCGGCGGCAGTTGTTGGAGTTGAGCCAGAGAGGGCAGACCGGCACCTGTAGTAGCCTTGCTTAGGTCAAAGCCGTTCTGGCGGACGGTGGTATCGAGGCTGGCGAACGCTTCCGGTGCCAGTTGTTGCCGATGGGCCGCTATGGTGGTGCCCCAAAAGGTGTCGCGGACAAAGTACATGCCGTTGGCGTGGCGCACTTCAATGGCGGCGTCTTGGCCGAGTTGTTCGAGAGTTGGAGGTTGGTTCGGGTCGGCTTCGGCAAGGATGAGATGCCAAAGGGGAATGTCGTTTTGGTCGAGGCGACGGGCGTGCAGCAAGCCATCGACAATATATGCCTCTATACGCTCGCCTGGGTTGCTTTCTTCATCGACAGGGACGGACTCGCTCCACTGGGCTTGGTCGGCCGGATCTGCGGCTGCGGCGATGTAGAGGCCGCTGAGGAGCAGGGCTGCCGCCGCTACGACTTGGTACTTCATCGAACGAAAGGAATTCATCTGAAGCCTCCATTGCTAAGGCTAGGGACGGTTGTTGGACGGTCTGTTGCTCTATAAGAGCCCTTGGTCCAAAATGCGTGAACTTTTTTACGGCTCTTGGGAGTTTAGTTGCCGGCCTGCAGCAACGCCTTGATTTGATCTTCAGTAGGCAGGTCGTTCACAAGGGCGATGCGGTTATCCCGGTCGATCAGGATGTAGTGGGGTATAGGTCCGCCTGAATCGAGACCGTAGCGTCGGTAGGTCTCGCCCGTGTCGAGGGCAATGGGGAACGCGTAATCATGCTGGCTGACAAAGTCATCTAGATTGTCGGCCATATACGCCGCATGCAGGCCAATGACGATAAAGCCCTGATCCCGATAGCGCTCGTACATCTCGGCGACATAGGGCATTTTTGCTACGCAGGGATTGCACCACGTAGCCCAAAAGTCGAGCAGCACTACTTTGCCCTGTAATTGCCCTAGACT
>VXZF01000617.1 GCA_009845645.1 Gemmatimonadota bacterium
CTGATTAAGACCAATCCCGATTCGCGCCGCATCCTCGTCAGCGCGTGGAACGTCAGCGAGTTGGAGCAAATGGCCCTCATGCCCTGCCATTGCCTGTTCCAGTTTTTCGTCGCTCGCGGTCGGCTTTCCTGCCAGCTCTACCAACGTTCTTGCGACGTGGGGCTTGGCGTACCGTTCAACATTGCCAGCTACAGCCTGTTGACCATGATAATGGCCCAAGTCTGCGGCTTGCAGCCCGGGGAATTCGTCTGGACTGGCGGCGACGTTCACATCTATCAGAACCACGTCGCCGCGCTGCGTCAACAACTCTGCCGCACTCCCCGGTCACTACCGGTGATGACGATTAAAAATCGCGGCCAGTCGATTTCCGACTTCCGCTACGACGACTTCAAACTACTCAACTACCATCCCCATCCCTCCATCCCCATGGAAATCGCCGTCTGACAGGTCTGTTTGTTCAGTCTTGATTTAAGACCTTCACCTGCGTGTGTGCATCATCTATAGTCCAAGCCCCAGGCTGACCGTCCCCGTCTAAGTCGGCCCGCACCACCAACCAGAATCCTGTGCTCATAGGCCAAAACTCCCAAGTATAACCCTCGATCTGCCACCAAGCGCGCCGAATTCCCTTGTCATTCGGGTCGAAGTAGTGACCATGCTTGGCAAAATAGGCTTTTTCGAACAGGTAGAGCTGCTCCAAGCAGGCCTCCATTTGGATCAGGGCCCGCTCATGTGGGGTCAAGCGAGAAAAATGCACAACCCCTAAGCCTATGAGCACCAGCACCAAAAACGTCAACTCGATCACTCTCAGCGGCATGGGATATCTACCTCTTCGACGATTTGGTCTGCATCTAAGTCAATCGGCTCGCCATAGCGTCCATAAGGCTCGGAATAGCGAAAGGGGCTGAGCGAACCGCTGCTGTACTCGCTGTCGCCATCGCGATCTACAAACGCCCACAGCGAGTAGGTACCGGCCAGCAGACCATCCAGATCAAATCGCCCCTCTTCGTCCGCCCACTCGGCGTACGTCCGCCCGTCCTCGTTGATGGCCGCGATTTGGACGCGACCTTCTTCCCCGGCCTGCACCTGCCCTCGAATCGCCGCAGTCTCCGCGCCGACGGTAAAAGAAAGCGTCAGCAGGCTGTCGGCGAGGCTATTGCCGATCCGGTCCACTAGCTGGGCAGCCGACCCTGCGAGCCGATACGCACCCGGTGCCAGTGGTTCGGCAGGCGCGAAGTGGGCGCGGTTGGGTGCCGGCCACAGCCAATCCCCCGCTAATGCTTGCGTCGAATCGCTCTCCGTCCAAAACCCTGCCAACGAGACCGGCTGCATGGCTTCGGAAAAAAGCAAGTCCAGCGCGTCGCTTGGGGCCAGTCGATTCCGTGTCAACCCGACGAAAGAGGGCGGCTTGCGGTCGGACCGCGCACTGCCGCGAACGGGCGCGTCCCACTGCACGGGCGCACCAGCGAACGCAAGCTGTACAGCATAGCGTTGGTCTGGCTCTTGCGTTGCCGTCTCAACGTAGATTTTCTCCTCCGCACTTGGGGCCGCGTACAGCGACTCCACCGCCAGCCCAGCGACTTCCAACTCTAATTCTTGCAGATCCACAACCTCGGCAAAAAGCAACATCAGCCGCTTGGCGTGTATGGCCTGGACTCGCTTGAGCACGGGCGCAGATATCTGCTGACGCGCGAGCGCTAAGTCGCCAGCCATCACCTCTTCCTCCCCCACTTCCACAGAGGACGACGGAAGGCCCAACCATTCGTCGGCGTCTGGCAGGGCATTGCGATTTGCATCCCTAAAGGCCAGCACTCGATAGTAACCCGGAGCAAGGCGAACAAACTCGTAGCCCCCGTCGGCTCCACTCTGAGTCTGATAGGACGGTTCGTCCAATCCTACCTCCCCGCTAAAGGTTCCCAAATCATAGGCCCAAACATGGACACCGGCCGCGGGTTGATGATCTTGGTACACCCGGCCCCGCACCAAACCTTGGTCGAGCTGCGAGCCGGTGGCGAAAGCTAAAGTAAAGGATTTTGCCAAGGCATTGCCCCGCAGATCCCGTGCCCCAGTACCCACTGTCAACACATAAGTTCGCTCCTCGGCCAAAGGCATAGCAATGCGCAGTCGTGGACCGTGCCACGACAGTTGCAGCGGCCCGACCGGAGAGACAAAAAGAGCGGCCTCAGTCTGTTCGCGGTTCATGGGTTCGCTAAAGACGATCTCTACTTCGGTATCCCGCGCCACTTTCAAGGCATCGCTCTCTGGGTAGTGAGACAGAATGCGGGGCGGCTCTTTGTCCACCGGCCCTCCGGTGGGCGGCCCGACTTTGGCGCAACCTAACAACAGCGCAACCAAGATGCTAATCAGCACCGTGCGGATGGGCCTTGGCGTAGATGGCTTGCAGGTGCTCCAAGCTCACTTCAGTATAGCTCTGAGTAGCGGCCAACGTCGCGTGACCGAGGAGTTCCTTGACGGCTACTAAATCGGCACCCGCGTCGAGCAGATGGGCGGCAAAGGAGTGGCGCAAGCGATGCGGGCTGAGCGAATCGTCTTCTGAGACGGCGCGCAGATGGCGCTCAACGATGCGCTGCACGGTGCGGCGACTCAAGCGCTTGCCGCGCCCGTTGAGGAAGAGGGCACCGGCTTCTACTTGCGACATGTCGCATTCGAGCAGGACCTCGGCGCGGCGTTGCAGGTACGCTTTGAGCGCCTCTTGTGCCTTTGCGCCAATGGGAGCGATGCGCTCCTTGCGGCCCTTGCCCATGACCTTGATGGTGCCTTCGGCCAGATCCAGCGACGAAAGGTTGAGCGCCACCAACTCCCCGAGGCGAATGCCCCCTCCGTAGAACACCTCTAGAATGGCTCGATCCCGCATGCCGCTGAACCGCTCGGTCGCAGGAGCCTCCATGGCCTCAGCGACCTGTTCTACGGGCAAGTGCCGCGGCGATGCGCGCTCGACTAAGGGCGATCCCACCGCACCAGCCGGGTTGGCAACCAGCGCTCCCTCGCGACCGAGATAGCGGAAGAGCGAGCGCAGAGCCGCCAATTTGCGGGCGACCGTGCTGGCCTTGAGACCTTTTTCCTCTAGGTCGGCGACAAAAGCCTGCACATGCTCGCGTTGCACTACCCGCAGCGGCAGTTGCAAATTATCGACTCGCGGGTAGAGAAAGCGGGCGAATTGCT
>VXZF01000326.1 GCA_009845645.1 Gemmatimonadota bacterium
GCGAATTCCCCGCCGATACCGGCCTCAGTGCCATCGTCCACCCCGGGGGATTCGCCGACAGCGACGCACTCGGCGCGCACCTGACCGCACTGCACCAAGCGGGCGTCAATGGCTACGCCTTCTACAACTACGGACTCATCCGCCGCGCCCATCTCGAATGGATTGGTAACTACCGCTATTTGTGGAAATAAATGGCACGTAGGGGCGACTCTTAGAGTCGCCCCTACACCGATGTCGCCCCTACACCGATGTACAACGCACCCAAAGGAGCCAACAACATGGACATCCAAACAATCCAACGCGCCATCGACGCGCTGCCCCGCCACCGCCTGACGCATTTGCCAACGCCCTTACAGCACTGTCCGCGACTATCGGCCGCGCTCGGGGGGCCGCAAATATGGATCAAGCGCGACGATCTAACCGGCCTCGCCTTTGGCGGCAACAAGTCCCGCTACCTCGAATTCACCCTCGCCGAGGCCACGGCCCAAGGGTGCGATGCCGCCGTGCTGAGCGCAGTCGTCCAGTCCAATCACTGCCGTCAATTCGCCGCAGCCTGCGCCCAGCTCGGCCTCAAAGGCGTCGTCGTCCTGCGCGAGAACGATTCCATCATGGGGCGCAGGTCGCCAGTCCAAGGCAACCACCTTTTAGACCAGCTATGCGGAGCGCGCATCCGCTTTGCCCCGCCCGAGGACATCGGCAAAACCATAGCCGAGGAAGTGGAGCGGCTCAAAGAAGAGGGGTACAAACCTTTCTCCGGCCTGTCCGGCCTGTTGTCGCGCGTTGCCTACATCCAATGTGCCTTGGAAATCGAAACCCAACTGCGCACCGCAGGCATCCAAGCCGACGACGTGGTAATCGGGTCAGGGGGAACCAGCTTGGCTGGACTAGTGGCCGGCTTTTCCCTCTTGGGGCGCTCGGCCCGCTTCCTCGGCACGCCCCAGAGCAAGATGGGCCAGCGCGAAGGAGTGTCTGAGCGCATTGCGCAATCCGCGGCGGAAGCCGCGGCCCACCTCGGCCTCGAATGCGCGCCCGACCCGGAGTGCATTGCCGTGACCGATGAGTACGTCGGCCCGGGCTTTGGTCATTTGGACCGCGCTACGCTCGACAGCATCCGCCTCCTCGCCCAAAGCGAGGGCATCTTCGTCGATCCCACCTATTCGGGCAAGGGATTGGCCTGTCTAATCGATCAGGTGCGCCAAGGGCGTTTCCGCGACAGCGAAAACATTGTCTTCGTCCACACCGGCGGAACGCCGCTGCTATTCGCCTACGGGGAAGCCCTGCTCGACTAGGGAGCTAACCCCAACGGCCCCACTAACTCATCCAGCGCGTCGGTCAGCGGCTGGGGGTTGGCGAGATCGGCGATGATGGCCGCCAAGAAGGTCACGCCGCCGCGATGGGCAAAATCCGCAATCTGCGCGTAACTCAGTTTGGGCAGGTCAGCTAGCTGCTCGCCGACTAAGTGCGTGAGTCGCTGCTCTAAGATCGGCGGTCGCTGGAGGTACGGCATGTTCTTCAACAGCAGGATTAGGTCGTTGCGCGCTAGCACGCGCTCGCGGACCCCGTAACCCAAGCGGCGGCAATATCCGGCAAAATCGTCCAAGGCATCCGCGCGGCCCTCCGCCAAACCAAGCGCATCCTCCCGCGCAAAGAGACTCGTCATTATAGTCTGCGCGATCAGGTAGTGTCCCCACACCGTGGGATGCAAATACTCGGTGATCAGCTCGTCGCCGACCAAACCGGCTGGCGCATGAGCGGCAAACGCCTGCTCCACATCGATCAAGATCGCACCCGATTCAGCGGCCAAGGCGCGAATGGCGCGGTTGAAAGGCGAGCAGGCCCGCAGGTGAATGCCGTCTAAGTCGCGAGCGCGCACAAACGCGGCTAACGCCTGCGCTGAATCCCCAGCCGTCTGGTGCGCCAAGCCCGCGTCAAAGTGCAGAGCCGCGTGCTGCGAATAATCCGCAGATGTAGCGTCCGATGGGACCGATCCCTGCGAGCGCAGGGGATAGAATCCGGCCAAATTGGAAGCCAGCGTACAGAGTGCAATCGGCACCTCGCGCTCGCTCAGCATCTCAACTATCTCAGCCATATTGCGCTGATAATGAGCCTCGGTCTGCCGGTGCGCCTCGTCCTCCAAGTAAATCTCGCGCTGCACCAAGTGGACACCGAAGGACTCGGCGGGTGCGGCGGGACGCAGTGCAGCCGCGACGTAGTGCAGCAGACTGTCGAGCAAGTAGTAGGTCTTTGTCCGCTGTAGAAACATCTGCAACTGGATGAAGTACCAGTTACCGCTCAGACGCACAAATGGAGTCGCGGCCCCGTACGGCCCCACGAACTCGTTGTGACCAGCGTAGATCAGTACCAGATCCGGCTCGTACTCGACCACCTCCTCGACAAATTCGCGCACGACGAAGGAATTGATGGCTGTGACGCCACAGTTGACGACCTCGATCTCGCGCGCTGGATACGCATCGGCGAGCATCTGTTGCAAGAAGTTGGGAAACGAGGTATAGGCGGGATTGGGGAAGCCGAGCAGGGTCGAAGCTCCCAGTGCGAACACGCGAAATGCGCGCGCGTCTTTATCGCGGGCAAAGCGATCCTGCCCAGGAGCCAAGCGCACGTACTGGCGGGGGAAGAAACGCCGCGCAGCTTGCGGGTTAATGCGATAGGACGAGTCGCTGGCCACAAAAAGGGCGTCGTCCGGCCCGACGCCCACCAGCCACAAGCCCGCCTCAAAGAGCACGACGAACGACAAACCAACTAGTAGAGCAACGGCCCGGCCTTTTGCCTTATTGGTTGTTTTTACTTTGTTTTGCGCGTCCATCAACACCTAAAAATCATGGCTGAAATCGACTCTTCTGACAAGGCATCGGCCCCCATTACGGGCCGGAGCATCCTCGTCGGTGCCGCGCTGAGCTTGGCCATTGCCATCGGCATTCCCTACGGCAGCATGGTCATCCAAGGCTCGCGTCTCGGGCTGAGTTCGGCCACGCCAGCAGCGTTCTTTTTGCTGTTCGTCCTGCTGCTGACTATCCAAGTCGCCTTGGGACGCTGGGGTTTTCGGCGCGGCGAGTTGGTCGTCATCTTCGCCATGATGGCCGTCGCCACAGCCATCCCCACGCGCGGCGTAGTGGGCATGCTGCTGCCCATGATCACCGGCACCTTCTACTACGCCAC
>VXZF01000246.1 GCA_009845645.1 Gemmatimonadota bacterium
CGCAGCGGCAGTTGCAAATTATCGACTCGCGGGTAGAGAAAGCGGGCGAATTGCTGTAAGTCGCAGCGATATGAACTGAGGGTGTACTCGGCGCAGTTACGCTCTTTGTGCAAGTATTCCAAGAAGCGGACAATGCCCTCTTCGAGGCTAGATCCGGCGTGTAGAGCGCTCTGCGATGCATCGGCCATGGCAGTAATGAGCCAAGGAGGAATGAATACTCAGGCAGCTTGGGCGCTTTTGTCTTTTTCGCCCTCTTCGCTTTCGTACTCGGTGCCGCAAACCCGGCAGTACATGGCAGGGGCACCCGAGCGGCTCCCCTTTTCGTAGAGCAAGGCAGCGTCGCAATGGGTGCACTTGCGATCTATGGGACGGTCCCAGCTAGCGAACTTGCACTGGGGATAGGTACTGCAACCAAAGAAGACCTTGCCCTTGCGCGACCGCTTCTCCACGATCTGGCCATCGCAACCGTCCTCTGGACACTGGATCCCGAGGACATAGGGCTTGACGTTTTTGCAATCTGGATAGCTGCTACAAGCCAAGAAACGGCCATAGCGACCTGTCTTGACGACCATGGGCGCACTGCACTGATCGCAGATCTCGTCGGTCTCCTCTTCACTTTGCTCTTCGAGAGGTTTGGTGTTTTTGCACTTGGGATAACCAGAGCAAGCGAGGAAGCGACCGTTGCGACCCCACTTGACTACCATGTCGGCCCCGCAGTCCTCGCAGTCCTCGTCCGACACCTCTTGCAGCGCGCGCTTTAGCTCTTTGCGTTGGCTATTGGCCGTGTCTAAGTCGCCCTTCCACGATTCGTAGAACTGCTGCACGATCTTCACCCAGTTAGTATCCCCATCTTCAATCTGATCGAGCTTGTCCTCCATGTTGGCCGTGAAAGCTACGTTGAAGAGGTGCGGAAAGGTATCGACGAGTAGTTTGTTGACGGTCTGACCGCGCTCAGTGGCCACGAAGTAGCGGTTATCGACCTTTTCGACATACTTGCGGTCGAGGATGGTAGTAATGATTTGCGCGTAGGTCGAGGGGCGGCCAATACCCTCGGATTCCAGTTGCTTGACGAGCGACGCCTCAGTAAAGCGCGGCGGTGGCTTAGTGAAGTGCTGCTCAGGAGCGATCTTCTCTAACTTTAGTATCTCGCCTTCGGCGATATCAGCGGGCATGGCCCGCGATATGTCCTCTTCTCTCCCGGCCATGCCATTAGACACGGCCTCCGACTTATCCTCTTCTTCCTTGCTTTCGCTGTAGAGTAGGGTAAAGCCCGGAAACTTGACAACGCTCCCTGCAGCGCGAAGCAAGTAGGGTCCGGCCTCGACATTGGCCGTCGTGATGTTGAGAACCTGCGGCTTCATCTGGGAGGTCACGAATCGCTTCCAGATCAGGGAGTACACTCGCGCTTGATCTGGCGTAAGCAAGTGCTTGACTTTGTCTGGATGCAGGGCTACGGAGGTGGGGCGTATGGCCTCGTGGGCGTCTTGGGCGCTGTTTTTGGTCCGGTAGTGATTGGGCGTCTCGGGTACGTAATCGCGGCCGTAGAGGGCGTCAATCTGCTCACGCACTTCGGCGATGGCATCGGCTGCAACGCGCACCGAATCCGTGCGCATATAGGTAATCAGGCCACGGGTTTCGCCCTCGACCTCAATGCCTTCGTATAGCTGCTGAGCCACAGCCATGGTGCGCTTGACCGAAAAGCGCATCCGCCGAGCACATTCCTGCTGCAAGGTGCTGGTCGTGAAGGGCGGGGCTGGACGGCGCACTTGGTCGCGTTCCTTGACTTCTTTGACCGCTATATCTTGCGCGGCCAGCTCAGCGGCGATGCGATCGGCCTCCTCCTGATTGCCGATGTCGAGCTTATCGCCGTCTTTGGACAAAAGGCGCGCCCAGAACAAACCCTGGCTCTCGCGGCCCAAAAGGGCCTCGATCGACCAGTACTCTTTAGGCTCAAATGCCTTGATCTCGCGATCGCGATCGCAGATTAACCGCACGGCTACGGACTGCACGCGACCGGCTGAGAGCCCGGAGTGTATGACCTTCCACAAGAGCGGGCTGATCTCGTAGCCGACTAAGCGGTCGAGTACGCGCCGCGCCTGTTGGGCATCGACCTTGTGGAGATCCAGCACGCCCGAGTGTTCTAGCGACTCGTGTACCGCTTTGGGCGTAATCTCGTTGAAGAGAATTCGCTTGACGTTGTCATTCTTGTGGGAGATGGCTTGAGCCACGTGCCAAGCAATGGCTTCGCCCTCGCGGTCGGGGTCGGTAGCCAAGTAGGTGGTATCGGCGGCTTGGGCTGCTTTGCGGAGGCCGCTGAGGATTTTGCCCTTACCCCGAATGGTCACGTAGCGCGGCTTGAAGCCGTCTTCAACGTCGATACCTAGCTCTTTCGGCGGCAGGTCCCGAACGTGCCCCATACAGGGTTTGACCACAAAACTTTTGCCTAAAATTTTGTTAATTGTCTTGGCCTTGGCTGGCGACTCGACAACCACCAATGACTTGCCCATCTGCTCCCTCGGTTGATAGTACTGAAAGCCGTAAGTTACGTAAGTTACGTAAGTTTCGAATATATAGACGCCCTAAGACAATCGCAAGACGCCCTCTTGACAAACTAAAGCCGCCGCCTTTTTGTAACGCATTTAGCTTTGCGCGCTGCATTCTCTGGGGTTTGCACCTTGATCCATCGCAAAAAATCAAGCGAAATAGAGCACATTGCCGCGAGTTGCGAGATCGTCTTCGCCGTCCAGCAGAAGCTCGAAGCGCTCATCGCGCCTGGCGTTAGCACCCTCGAACTAGATCAAGTCGCCGAGACCGAAATCCGCGTCTTGGGAGCGGTACCCGCCTTCAAGGGATACCACGGCTTCCCCTACTCGATTTGCGCTTCAGTAAACGCTGCAATCGTACATGGGTTCCCCGACAAAACTCCACTGCAAGAGGGCGACATCGTCAGCATTGACGTGGGTGCCTGTTTCGACGGCTACTATGGTGACGGGGCCTTTACTGTCGCCGTCGGCGCGATTAGCGCGCAGGCACAGCACCTCATCAATGGCACCCTCGATTGCCTCGCACGGGGCATTGACCAAGCGCGGCCCGGTGGGCGGCTCTCCGACATTTCGCACGCCATCCAGCGCCACGCCGAAAGCCAAGGACTGGCCGTAGTGCGCGAGTACGG
>VXZF01000167.1 GCA_009845645.1 Gemmatimonadota bacterium
TGAGCATCAGGAGGGTCGTCTTGAGGCCGTCGTTGTGCTCGATGAAGTACGCGGCCGGCTCTTTGACGAGCCCGGGTAACTCGCTGTTGCCGAGCAGGTCTTGGGTGCGGCCGTCTTCGTCGGTCTTGCCGCAAGGAGAGTCGCTGCGCGAGAGGGCGGAGTCGAGTAGTCTTAGGGAATAGCGGCCGTCTTCACCCGCCTTCCACACATCGTCTCCTTCGATCAATTGCACGGATTTGACGCCGGTCTCGCCGCCTAAGCGGCGCTCGATCATGCACTGCATGGCCTCTAGCGCGTGGTAATCCATGGGGTCGGAGCCGCCGACGCCGACCATCAGCGCCTCTTCGATCTGGCAGCCCAAGGACAGCTCGACATCGGGCAGACGCCAAGTGACCGGCAGCGACGAACCGGCGAGAATCGGGAAGCCGAGCCGGTGGCCGTCGTCAACCATTTCTCGCGCCTTGTCAAAGCTGTAGGAGAGGTGCTTGTCGTTGTAAACTGGTACGGAACGGCCGTCTTCTTCAAAGACCTTGACGCATTCTTTAAAGAACTCGTAGCGCGGGTACAGAACCTGTCCTTTGTCGTTTTTAGGGTACTCGCCGTGTTCGCCGATGATCAGCACTGCATCACAAGCTAGTTCGTCGCCGCCGCAGCGCAGGGCCTCGGCGATGGTGGGGTACACGGCGAAGCCGAATTCGCGCGCTCGGTCTTGGCTTTGGTCGCCTTCGGGCTGCTGATCGACGTAGAGCGAGACGATCTTGCAGTCGGGACGGTGCCAGCAGCCGCCGTAGGGATAGCCGACTATGAAGCGGTCGGCAAAGTGCTGGGCGTGCGAGAGATAGCGATAGATGGTAGCGATGACGGCGATGCGTTTGGTGGCCATGGGTGACGAAAGCTCCGGGGAAAGAGGCGAGGGGGCCTTTAAGAGAAACTAGGTTCTCCAGAAAGTGGATTCTTCAGTGGCTTGGTAGGCGATGTTTAGATGGGGTGTCTCGACTTGGGTTTGGCCTTGCTGAAGGCTATCGACGCCGGCGATGACCAAGCCCGAGGTGAGTAGGGTGCGTTCGACTGGATAGGTTGCTTTGCCGGTTAGGAACATCTGCTCGATGTTGTTGGTCAGCGGGCTGAAGAAGTTGGCCAGCGTGGTGCGGGCCGGGGGCATGGGCAAGTACATCTGGGTCGAGAGCGGCTCGTCCCTTCCCGTGAGCCGAGCGGCGAAGTTGAAATCCTGAACTAGCCCGTTCATCAGCATCATGGTCGAGAGGAGGCCGTCGGCGTGCTCGTACTGGTAGGCGACGGGGCTCTCGACTAGGTGCTTGAGTTCGTCGATGGTGGGGAAAGGGTTGTTGAACCCCGGTCGTGCCGGAGTGAGCGTGTGGCTGCGGCAGAGGCAGGCTTCAAAAAGCTCGCGCGACCACACGCCATCGGCGTGCGCTTGCCAGAAGGCATCGTCGCGATAGGCCCGGAGCCATTTGACGCCGGTCTCGCCGCCCTTTCTGCGCTCGACCATGCACTGCAAAGTCTCCAAGCCGTGGAAGTCGTAGCTATCGACGCCGCCATAGCAGACGCAGACTGCTTCTTCGACCTCGGCACCAAGGGGCATGTCGAGCGAGGGGGTACGCCAGGTAACGGGCAGCGAAGAGCCGGCCATAAAGGCGAAGTCGAGTTCTTGCGAGATATCGTACATCTCTTGGCACCAGTCCCAGTTCCAAGAAAGGTGCTTGTCGTTGAATATGGGCGCGCTCTTGCCGGTCGTGCGATAGACCGAGACGATCTGTTTGAAAAGCTCGTAGCGCGGGTAGAGATGCTGGCCCTTTTCATTGTGCTCGTAGGTGCCGTGCTCGCCGACGAGCAGGACGCCATCGACGGCCAAATCTGCGCCGCCCAGCGTCAGGGCGTCGGCGACGGTGGGGTAGATCGCCATATGGGGAAAGCGGGTCGCCCGATCTTGGCTCAGATCGCCTTCGGGACGCTGATCCACGTACAGCGAGACCAGATCCATGGGCGGGCGGTGGTGCCGGCTGTTCCAGCCGTAGCCTTCTAAGAAGCGGTCGCAGATGTGCTGGGCGTGGGAGTACTTGCGGTACTCGGTGACGATGCCGGCGATTTTTGGGCGGTCGGACATAATGTTGGTCCCTCGACAGGAGGCGGTATTAGCGGATTTGGAGAGGGAAGGTAGGAGAAGGGAGTTAGGGGGGCAAGCCACCATCCGGCGGCAACTCGGTCGCATCGTATATTGTCATGCATTCACCTAAAACCGAAAGGCAACCATGCAGACGATCACTGTATCGCGCAACGACGAAATCTACGAGGCATTCGCCGATGTGGCCCAAGCGGCCGATGGCACCTTGGTATGCACGTATCGCGAGAGCATGGGACACAGCTCGCGCCCCTTTTCTCGCATAATCGTGCGCCGCAGCTTCGACCGCGGCCTGACCTGGGGTCCGCGCCAAGTGGTGGTGGGGCGCAGCGAGGAGGAAACCGCCCAAGGACTGGGACGGCTCAATTGCTCGCGCATCGCCGCCTGCCGCGACGGGACTTTGCTGCTCATCGTTGACTTGCTGCTCAAGGATACTTTTGAAGAATACCTAGAGCCGGGCACCTGCATGAACCTCCTGTTGCGCAGCCACGACAACGGAGCCACTTGGGAGGGGCCGGAGGAGACCGGCATGACCGAGGGCATCGTCCCCTCCATCAAGGAACTGTCCAACGGCGACCTGATCGTCGGTCTCACCGAACAGTGGCCTGGTCAGCAGGGGACCGAGGATTTTGTCGAGGTGCAGACGTGCTATCTGTCCGCCGACCGGGGCCAGACTTGGGAAGGCCCTTTCAAGGTGCCCAACCCCGAAGGTGCGCCCTGCACCGGGGGGCCTTGGCGTTTGAACGAGGGGGATTTCGCCGAAATGGACGATGGCACTCTGGTGCTCTACATGCGCGAGGACGGCGAGGGTTTGAGTGGCTGGAAGAGCTTTTCCGGCGATGGCGGCCGGACGTGGTCGGTGCCGGTGCGCACCCACATGATGCGCTGTCTGGGCCGCCCCTCGGTTGGCCGCCTGCGCTCAGGAGAGGTGGCCATTACCTACCGAGTCGCCTGCGGCCTTGCTACTTCCTTGGGACTCTACGTGGAGACCGCGGCGGAGGCTTTGCGCGGCTCACCTGCCCGGGCGGGTG
>VXZF01000128.1 GCA_009845645.1 Gemmatimonadota bacterium
ATGTTGATGTTGAGCCCCAACTCGTCCGCACACTCAAAGACCGCGTAGGTCGCCAGATCCTCGGCCCGCTGTGCGGTCGGATCGCCCAACGCCCCCAGCCGAATCCCCTCAATACCGGTCGCAGCAACGAGCTCGCGCAGGCGAGCGGGCGGGTCCGGGTCGCCCATGTCGATCAAGCCCGTCGCCGTAAAGCGGTTGGGCCACGTCTGCACGCAGTGCGTGACATAGGCGTGCTGCTCGACCTCGGTGCCGTTCATTTCGATCAGCACGGCGCGGTTGATGCCCGCAGCATCCATGTCGGCTATCAACGCCTCAATCGGGCAGGCGCGGTCAGCCGGTGCGAGGCTGCTCAGCTCGCGGGGAAACCGCTCGCTCGGCAGGTCGAAGACGTGAACGTGCACATCGACTTTATCCATCTGCATCCTTTCTCTAAGCTAGGGATCGAGATTTAGGTTCCAGCGCAACTCGCCGGGCGAGGCCGCGTGTAGGTAAATCGGGTTCATCAACTCGCTGCGGTAGCGCGCAAAGAGTATGGGATCGACAAAGCGCTCCGTCTGCGACCAGTCCCAATCTATGTAGGTAAATGCCTTGATGTTGGGATGGTGACGCAAAAAGCGGAGGAAGGGGATGAACCAATGAGGCCACGCCTGCTCGGCCCGGCCCAAGTCGGTAGTAACGGGCGTGACCACTCCGACGAGCACGGGGTAGCCGCGCTCCTGCGCCGCCTCGACAAAGGCGCGGCTGCGGCGCAGGTCTTGCGGCGCGGCCACGTCAATCGACCACCAATCGACGTACTCATCTCCCGGATAGTAGTCCAAGTAATCGGAGCCGCCGTCGTCCTTGTGCGTCCATACCAGCGCAACGTGATCCAAGCCCCAGCGCCCCCGCAGCGTTTGCTCTATGCGCCGCCAAGCCTCGACGTAGCTCGTCGCCTCATAGGTGCGCCAAGAGCTATTGAACGCATAGCCCAACCGCAGCAAAACCGGGCGCTCTAGCTGCTGCAACCCCCAGCAGAGCCGCTCAATCGCCTCGTCGAGTTGGCCCTCGGCAATGGCCGCGTCGTAGGGCTGGCCGGCGGAGTTAAAACCGAGGTCAATTTGGGGCAAGCCGTACCCTACGTGCTGGTCCAGATTGGCGAGCAACGCCAAATGCCAGTCGTAGGGCAGGTCGTGGAGCTCGTAGTACACCGCATAGACGAGCGGGCGCGTGCGCTCTTCGGGGTCGAGCGGCCCATAGCTGAGCGCAGCCCCGTGCAAGATGCGCTCGCCGAGCGGCTCTAAGCGGTGGAGGTGGTCGGTGCGCGCGGCAAAGTGGCCTAGGGGATCGGGCCCGAGCGAGGCCGCATAGCAGCCCGCAAGAGCGAGGGCGAAGAACAGTAACAGAGAGCGCATGGTAGTAAACCTGTGAAGGAGCGGATGTTGTATAATATCAGCATTTTGCGGTGGCGCTCAAAACCGCTCGCCGCGGCGCGGGCGATGTGGGCAGTAGATATAGGATTTTGGACTTGGAAAGATGCGTTGGCGGCGCAAAGAGGGCTTGTATATTGTTGTGCAATAGCAATCTCAGACGTTACGTAGTTTTTGTCATGCCTGCGTAAGCCCCTACTTTGCCTATGACGAGACGGAGAACAAATGCCTAAAACCAATCGAGGCTGGTCCATGGGCCGCCAGTGCAAACCGGCTGCTGAATACGACATGCGCGTCGCCCACGGCTTGTTGCAACGAGAAAGCGTCCACTGGCCAGCGTATGCGATTGTCTCCACACCCAGCGCGTACGCCGCTGCCCAAAATTACCTCGTGCGCGAGCCAGCGGGCGTGGTCTTTGCCGAGTGGCTGGACTCGGCGCACCAGCAGGATCTCAGCGATCGGCTGCCAGCCGGGATCGAACTGGTCATCGGCTTGGGCGGCGGCAAGGCCCTCGACGCTTCCAAGTTCGTGGCCTTGGACAAGGACGCCGAGCTGATCTTGGTGCCGACGATCCTCTCTTCCGGGGCAATCATCCACAGCCACGTGGCGCGGTGGGACGGCTATCAGACCGTGGGCGATTTGGACGACTGGCCGTGGGTGGATTGCCAATACGTGCTCGTGGACGTCGATGTGGTCCTCAAGGCACCGGATTACTTGCACACCGCCGGACTGGGCGACATCCTCTGCGGTCATGCCGGGTTGGAGGAGTGGCGGCGGCGGGCGGCGTTGGGACAAGGGGCGGCGTTCGACCCGGCGCTGGCCGCACAGCAGGTAGCCCATCACGAGTCGATCGCAGATTCTTTTGCCGCAACACTCGATGCCAACGGGCGCATGACCGAGGCGAGCGCGGCCAACATTGCGCAGCGGATTAAGGAGCGCGATAGCCAGCAACTAAAGGCCCCCACGGAAAGCGGCGACCATCCGTTCTGGATCGCACTGGAGACGGCTAACCAACAGACTTGGATCCACGGCGAACTCGTGGCCTTGGGGGCGATGATCATCACTTGGTGCTGCTCGGGGGATACCGCAGGGTTGGCAGAGCGGCTGGACCGCTGTCGGGTGCGCTGGCGGCCTAGGCAAATGGGGCTGGAGCGCACGGCACTACAAAAGGGGCTGGCGTTTACACCGCACTACATGGCGGAAAAAGGCGTCAATTCAGTGCTGCGAGAGCCGATTGCGGGGGCGCGCTTCGACGCGCTGTGGAGCTTTCTAGAAACTCCCTAATCGTCGCGTACGTGTGGTGGTCCTTCGGCATATCCCTCATGGCCTTGCCATGCTGAGCGCAGCGGAGTAGAAGCATCTCCTACCCGGGAGATCGATTAGGTAAAAGATGCTTCGTCCGCCTATCGGCTCCTTCAGCATGGCAAGGCAACCACATCCCCGTCCTAGATATTCAGCCAATAGTTGAACTTCACCAAGAAGATATTAGTTCCTTCGTCCACAAAGCTGCGCCGCAGGTTGTACCCAGGGCGAAACGCGCCCCAGTCGGAGTCGTCGTGGCGGAACTGCGACCAGACGACGAAAAGAGTGCTGCCCGGCTTGTACTCCCAGCGCAGGACGACGTTGCTGTGCAGCGAGCGGTTGCGAAAATCAGGGCTTTCCTCTGGGCCGGGATGCGCGACAAACGAGTAGGAACGCGGCCGCGCCAACTCCTTGAAGTTGGCGTACTGGCCCGCGCTAATAAAAGGCTGGACATAGAGCTCCA
>VXZF01000276.1 GCA_009845645.1 Gemmatimonadota bacterium
CCCCTGCCGCACGATAGCTAAGCCCCGCCCCTCGACCTCGACCCGGCGGACCTCGCCGTCGGCAAAGGCGTCGACCGGCCCTACGTCAACGCGCCGCAAAGCCATAAAATGCCTCGGCATTATCGACCATGATACCCCGGCGCATCCCACCGTCAATCGCTGGCGGCAGGGCGCGGGCTGGCGAGTCAAAGTCCCAATGCGGATAATCCGTGGCGAACATCAAGAAATCCTCGCCGCCAATCATGTCGATGATGTGCAGCAAGTGCTGGGGGTCGTCTGGTTCTTCCATGGGTTGGGTCGTGGCGCGGCAGTGCTCGCGGATGTATTCGCTGGGCCGCTTCTCCAGCCACGGCACCTCGCTGCGCAAGCCCCGGTAGTTTTTGTCCAGCCGCCACATCAGCCCGGGCAACCACGCAAATCCTCCCTCGACAAGCGCGACGCGCAGCTCCGGGAACTCGCAGAACACCCCCTCGCAAACAAGGCTGATGACCTGCGCCTCAAAGGCTTGCGACATGGCCGTGTGATCTTCGATGTAATAGGAAGGCCAACCGCAGGCCGTGATCGGCTGGCCGCTGCCGCCAAAGTGGATTCCCACCGGCAGACCGACCTCGCAGGCCGCAGCAAAAATCGGCCGGAACTGCCGCTTGCCATACGGCGCACTCGACCGCACCAAGAGCAACGCCTGCACAAAGCGCGGATCCGCCGCCGCCCGTTTGATTTCCGTGGCCGCCTCGGCCGGGTCGTTGGCATTGACCACAATCGAGCCGCGCCAGCGCGGATCGTGGTCGAGCCAAGCGTGCGCGGTCCACTCGTTGACCGCGCGCATTAGCGCGTTGGCAAAGTCGAGGTTGTGCACAGCCGTCATGCCGTAGAGCGGATTGAGCACGGCTATGTCAATGTCCCAAGCGTCGAGCAACTGGGTGCGGGCAAAATCTGGATCGCCGCCCGGCCTTAAGCCCGAAGGCGGCCAAGCATCGCGCCGCGCCGCTTGGGCAAACCCCTTGGGATAGGTCGGCCCAGGCGGACCGCTAAACCCGGATTGCCGCACGTACGCCTGCCAGCGCGCCGACAAATAGGGCATGAGATCGTCGATGGAGTTCGGGTAGTTGTGAACGTCGCAGTCAATCAGTGAAACTTCAGTTGAGGACGCGACTTCGACGGCGTATTCGGTTTGGGACATGGTAGCAATTTGGCGGTGAAGGGTGAATGGCGAATGGTTCCTAGAAGAATGGGTGCGAACACGGGCTGCGTCAACTCCTCGTGCGCGGGAGGAGCAGATTTGTTCGCCAACCTCGTTTAGTTATAATATCCCCCTATGCCTACATCACTCGCCGACCTCGAAGCGCGCTATCGCTGCGCCACTCCGCGCTCCCGCGCCCTTTTTGAGCAGGGCCGTGCCTACACGGCCGGTGCGGCCAAAGGCGCGTATTACTACCCACCCCATCCACTCACCATGGCCCGCGGCCAAGGCTGTTACCTGTGGGATGTCGATGGACGGCGCTACGTCGATTGCGCCAACCACCACACGGCCCAAGTCCTCGGGCACGGGCACGAGCTTGTGGAAGCGGCCGTGCGCGAGCAAATGCAAAAGGGCATTGCCTTGGGCGCACCCACCGGCATTGAGAGCGAAATCGCCCGCGCAATGTGCGACCGGGTGGATGCACTGGAGCGGATTCGCTTTGTCAACTCCGGCACCGAGGCCACGCTACACGCGATTCGCTTGGCGCGGGGCTACACGCAGCGCGCCAAAATCGCCAAGTTCGAGGGCGGCTACCACGGCAGCCACGACGCCGTGGAAGTCAGCGTAGCTCCGCCCCTAGACCAAGCTGGCCCCGCCGACGCACCCGTCGCCGTGCCAACAGCCGGCGGCATGTCTCCGTCAGCCGCGTCCGAGGCCGTCATTCTCCCCTACAGTGATCCAGAGGCCGTCGAACGGCTCGTCGCTGCGCACGCCAGCGAACTCGCCTGCGTCCTCTTCGATCCCAAAGCCGGCATCCTGGACATCCAGCCGGATTTTGCCCGCGCCGTGCGCGACATCACCCGCCGCCACGGCGTCTTGCTCATCTTCGATGAAATCGTTGGATTCCGCACAGACACGGGCGGCTTGCAGGGCCTGTACGGCATCGACCCAGACCTGAGTTGCTTTGGCAAGATCATCGGCGGCGGTTTTCCAGTGGGGGCCTTTGGCGGTCGGGCTGACCTGATGGACCTGTTCGACAACTCGCAGCAATCCACCGGCTTTTTCCAGAGCGGCACCTTTAGCGCGCATCCCGTGGCCATGGCCGCCGGCTTGGCGACCCTGAGCGAGCTGACGCCGCAAACCATCGACCATTTGAACGCACTCGGAGCGCGCTTAAAAGACCAACTCAATGCGCTCTTTGCCGACCGCTCAATCGCCGCCCAAGCAATCTGCACGGGATCGGTCTTCAGCATCTACTTCGCCCGCGGCCCCATCGCCAACTACCGTGACCTCACCGCCACCGACAAAACCCTCATTCAGCCGCTCTTTCTCTCGCTCATCGAACAGGGGTATTTCCTCGGCCCAGGGCTGGGCATGTGCGCGCTTTCTGCGCCCATGGACGCCGGGCACATCGACGGCCTAGTCGCCGCGGTGGGGAATGCGCTGGCGGAGATAGTCTAAATAGGGAGCAACACCATGCCCGTACTCAGCCCCGAACAAATCGCCCAGTACCAGCAAGACGGGTACACCATCTTGCGTAACGCCCTTTCCGCAGAAGACTTGCACGCGCTCCGCACCCACCTCGAAGGGATCGCTTCGGGCGCCCTGCCCTTCCCCGAGGCGAACATTGAGTTCGATCCCAACGCGCCCCGGCAACGTCACATCGACCACTTGCGCAAAATCAACGGCCCGTCCCAATGCGATCCGTTCTTCCGCGACCACGCAATGCGGGAACCCCTCCTCACCGCAGCCGCCAACCTACTCGGCCCAGACCTCAAACTCTTCGGAGACCAAGTTTTCATCAAGGGGCCAGGCGGCATAGAAAAGACCTATCACCAAGACTCTGCGTACTTCCACATCGAGCCGATGGCCCTCGCCACCGCTTGGGTCGCCCTAGACGATGTAACCCTAGAAAACGGCTGCTTGTGGGTCGTGCCGGGCAGCCACCGCGAGGGGCTGGTTGACCACAGCGAGGTGTGGATGGTCGGCGA
>VXZF01000115.1 GCA_009845645.1 Gemmatimonadota bacterium
GGAGAGGACGATGTGGACGCCGGGTTCGTCGCGGAAGAAGCGGTAGGCGTCATCTGGTAGGGATTGGGCTTCGGCCAAGAGGAAGTCGTGTAAGGCGTCGAGGTCGGCAGGGTCGATTTGCCCTTTTTCTACGAGGGCGTCGGTGAATGCGCGCAGGTTGTCGGGGTGGCTAAGCGCCTTTCTAACGGCGAACATGATTTGGATGCCGACGTTTTGTGCGATAGCCTGCGCGAAGACGTTGGCGCGGGCGGTCTGGTTGAGCAGATTGAAGCCGACCATCAGGACATCCCACAGATCGTCGGCCAGAGCCTGCTGGAGCATGGTGTGTTCGAAGTCTTCGTTGAACATCTCGCTGAGGCCGACAAAGCGTATTTTGCCCTGTTGCTGCGCCTTTTGCAGCGCGGGGTAAATGTCGTTGACGAGATAGGCGTAGTCTTGGGGCACGACGCCGTGGAGGTTGTAGAGGTCGATATAGTCGGTGCCTAGGTGCTTTAGGCTCTGGTCGAGGCTGGCCCGCAAGGTGTCGGGTGTGACCTGCTCGTTGCGGGTGGATTTTTTGGTGGAGAGGACGACGGAGGTGCGGTCACGGCCCTGTAGGGCTTGGCCGATGATGGATTCCGTGCCGTAGCCTTCGGCCGTGTCGATGAAGTTGACGCCGTGGTCTAAGGCGCGGCGGACGAGGTCGGCGGATTGGGCATCGGTGAGGCCGGCGTTGCGCCCAATTCGGCTATGGCCGCCAGCGCCCAAGCCCATGCGCGAGACGGTTAGATTGGTGCGCCCTAAAATGGTAGTTTGCATGTAGACTCCGGAGGATGGCTCAAGTAATATAGGAGTGGGATCAAACCTTGACCACGACAATAGCCTCGCAATAGGATCGACGAGATTTTTATGAAACTATCGACACAAGAAATTGAACAGCAGCGCCTCGCCGATGACACTTTGGCCGAGGCGTTGCGCCAAGTGCGGGAAGCGGGTTTTGTCATTTTAGAGGAGACCATGGACCGGACGTGGTGCGATGCAATGCGCGAGGCTTGGGACGGTCATTTGGAAGGCCGGACGCCGGGCGATTTGTTGCGTCCGCCCTTTATTGATCCGCTGGCAATTGAAAATCCTTGGGCCGTGCAGATTATGGACGTCATGCTCGGCGAGGATTTTTGGGCCAAGCTGCCCTATCACTGCAACTCCACGGAGCCAAGCTGGCCGGAGACTCAAGTTGTCCACCGCGACCAACTGCATCTCTTCCCCGATTTGCCCATTGCCATGCCGCCGCATATGATGGTTGTGAACATCCCGTTGGTGGACTTTACGGAGGAAAACGGCAGCACAGAGGTGTGGCCGGGCACGCATCTGATCACGGATCACGAGGCTACCATCGACCCGGCGGATGTGGGGCGAGCGGGCGGCTTGGAAGAGCGAGCATCGACCATGCCGTCGATGCGCACCAACATGCCGGCCGGTTCTACCGTGGTGCGCGATATGCGCGTCTGGCACCGGGCCACGCCCAACCGCACGAACTGCCGCCGCACCATGATGTCGCTGGTGTACCACCGCTACTTCCCGACCTTGGGCTACCAATACAAGGCGGCCGATCCGCTGCCAGCGGAGATTATGGACCAGCTATCGACGCGGGCGCAGCGGATTTTTCGTTTTAATAAGCAAGAAGCGCATGGGCAAAACTAAGAAGGCACACAAGGTGAAATACATCGCATTGGCTCTGGTGTTATTCAGCGGCAGCGTCGCTGCCGAAGAGGCGGACTCCAGCCGCGTCATTCTCTTTTTTGGCGATAGTCTGACCGCTGGCTATGGCCTCGACCGCGAACAGGCCTTCCCGGCTTTGGTGCAGGCGCGAATCGATTCGCTCGGCTGGAACTTTGAAGTCTTCAATGCCGGGCTTGGCGGCGAGACCTCAGCCGGGGGATTGCGCCGCATTGACTGGCTCTTGCGCCGCCCCATCGACGTCTTCGTCCTCGAATTGGGAGCCAACGACGGTCTGCGCGGCATAGACCCCAAAGACACCCACGCCAACCTGCAACAAATCGTCGAGCGGGTGAAAGCGAAAAATCCCAAAGTGGCCTTGGTCATCGCTGGGATGCAGATGCCGCCCAATTTGGGCGCGGAATACACAGAGGCGTTTGCGGCGATCTTTCCGGCGTTGGCAGAGAAAAACGACGCGGCCTTGATCCCCTTTTTGTTAGAAGGCGTGGGCGACCAACCCGCGCTGAACTTGCCCGACGGCAACCATCCCAACGTCGAAGGCCACCAGATCGTCGCCGAAACCGTGTGGACGACGCTAGGGCCGGTGCTGGAGGAGTTGCGCCGCTAGCCGAGCGAGCGCAGGACTTCGAGTGGTGGACTGCTGTGGACGCCGCGGCTGGAGGCCATGCCGACGGCGACTGTTAGCAGACTGACCGCGGCAAAGGCGAGGATTAGCGGCAGATAGTCGGGCGCGAAGCTGATCTCGAAGAGATAGCGGTTCAAGGCCCAGACGCCCCCCAGCGACAGAATCACTCCCGTCGCCGCGGCAAAGGCTCCCAAAAACAGATATTCGAGCGCCATGATCGCTACTATTTGGCGGCGACTGGCTCCCAAGGTCTTGAGCAAGACGCTTTCCTCAATGCGTTGGTAGCGGCTGCTGGCAATCACGCCGACGAGCACGATCAGGCCAACGGAGACGCTGAAAAAGGCCATAAAGCGCACCACCAGCGAAACCTTGTCGAGAATGGTATCGACGGTGCTGAGAATGCTGCCGAGATCGATGACCGAGACATTGGGGAATCTGTGTACGGTGGACCGCTGCAAGGCGGCCATTTGCTCAGTTGTGGTGGCGCGGGAGACGAGGACGTGGGATTGCGGCGCGGCTTCGAGGATGCCGGGGGGAAAGACCGCCAGAAAGTTGGGCATGATGCGCTGCCAGTTGACTTGGCGCAGACTGCCGACGACTACTTCGATCGGGACCCCTTGAACGTCAAAGGTCAGCGAGTCGCCAACGCCAACGCCCAAGGAGGAGGCGACGCCTGTTTCTAAGGAGACGTAGAGGGTGTCGCTCGCGGATTGGCTACGCCACGTGCCGGCGACGATCTCTTCGGTGTTGGTGAGAGAATCGCGATAGGTCGCGCGGTACTCGTGCCGCAAGGCCCAATTGCCGCGTCGGCCTCGGTTAGCGGTGGT
>VXZF01000328.1 GCA_009845645.1 Gemmatimonadota bacterium
CGCGTGTTTGGCCGAGGGGCTGCGGCTTTTCGGGGCCCCTGTCGAGTTGGAAAGAGCTGATCGTTGCGTTGGCGGCTTGCGGTCGGGTCCTTGTTTTGGTAGCACGGCGCGCTGGGAGCTCAAGTGCCAGCAGCGCAAGCTGGTCGGCAGCGCGCAGCGGCGCTATGGACGTCGCTTGTTGCAACACGGATCGATCTTGCTCGGCCGGGCGCACGAGCGCTTACCGCAGCTTATGCGGATTGATGAGGGCACGCAGCAAAGATGGACCCGGCAGGTGCGAGCGCACAGCACGGATTTGCAGTCCTGTATGGGTCGGCCAATCGACCGGGCCGAATTGGTCAATTGCTTGGTCGAGGGCTTTAGGCGTCAACTCGGCGTAAAAATGCGCTGGGGCGCGCTGGCTGCCGACGAGGTGCGTCGGGCTGGTGCTCGGGAAAAGGACGGCGCATGATCGCGCATGATCCCGTGCTAGAGGTTCGCGATTTGCGGACCTACTTCCACACGGAAGAGGGCGTCGCCCGCGCCGTCGATGGGGTGTCGTTTGCGGTGGGGCGGGGCCAGACGCTAGGGTTGGTTGGCGAAAGCGGCTGCGGCAAGAGCGTCAGCGCCTTCTCGATCATGCGCTTGGTACCCGATCCGCCGGGCCGCATTGAGGACGGACAGATCCTGCTCAAGGGGCGCGATTTGCTCTCGCTGGACGAGGAGGAGATGCGCCGCGTGCGCGGCGACGACATCGCGATGATTTTCCAAGAGCCGATGACGAGCCTCAACCCGGTGCTGACCTGCGGGTTTCAGATCGCCGAGGCCGTGGTTTTGCACCAGCAGGTCCCCATGCAGGAAGCGCGCACCCGAGCGATCGAGATGTTGCAGTTGGTGGGAATTCCAGCGCCCGAGCAGCGGATCGATGAATACCCCCATCAGCTATCGGGTGGGATGCGCCAGCGGGTAATGATCGCCATGGCGCTGTCGTGCAATCCAGACGTGTTGATTGCCGACGAGCCGACCACGGCTCTTGACGTGACGATTCAAGCGCAGATCCTCGCGCTGTTGGAGTCGCTGCAAGAATCTCTGCAAATGGCGATTGTGATGATTACTCACGACCTCGGCGTAATCGCCGAGACCGCGGACCAAGTGGCAGTCATGTACGCCGGCCAAATCGTCGAATACGCGGAAACGCAAGCGCTGTTTACCCGCCCGCAGCACCCTTATACGCGTGGCTTGCTGCGCTCGATCCCACGGCTGGATGCCGAGCAGGAGCGATTGGACATCATCCCGGGCGTGGTACCCGATGCCCGCGTCTTCCCACAGGGGTGTCACTTTGCCCCGCGCTGCCCGCTGGCCGAAGAGCACTGTCGGGCCGAAGCGCCGCCGCTGGAGGAGATTGAGGTCGGGCACTGGGCGAGCTGTTGGAAAGCGGGGGACGCATGAGCCAAGCTGCGCCCTTGGTCGAGGTCAAGGGCCTCAAAAAATACTTTCCCGTGCGCCAAGGGTTTTGGGGCCGGGTGCAGGCCCACGTTAAAGCTGTTGACGGGGTTGATCTGGCGATTGGGCGCGGCGAGACCTTGGGCGTGGTCGGCGAGAGCGGCTGCGGCAAGACTACGCTGGGAAGGCTCATGCTGCGGCTAATTGAAGCTACGGCTGGGCAGGTGCGCTTTGCTGGGGTTGACTTATTGGAGTTGAGCAAAGAGAACATGCGGCGGCAGCGGCGGGACATGCAGATTATCTTTCAAGATCCGTATGCGTCGCTCAATCCGCGGATGACGGTGGGCGGCATCATCGGCGAGGCCCTGAAGGTCCACAGCCTTGCCGAGCGCGCCGAGTTGACCGAGCGGGTGGGGGAGTTGCTGGAGATGGTCGGGTTGCCGGCGGATTGCGCGCGGCGCTACCCGCACGAGTTTTCCGGCGGCCAGCGCCAGCGCATTGGCATTGCCCGAGCCTTGGCAGTGCGGCCGCAGTTTATCGTCGCCGACGAGCCAGTGTCCGCGCTGGACGTCTCGGTGCAGGCCCAGATCATCAATTTGCTGCAAGACCTACAGCGCGATTTGGGTCTAACGTATATGTTTATTGCCCACGACTTGAGCGTGGTGCGCCACATTTCGGATCGGGTGGCCGTGATGTACTTGGGGCGCGTAGTCGAGGTGGCGGCTCGCGATCGGCTCTATCGCCAGCCGTCCCATCCCTATACGCGCGCGCTGCTGGCGGCCGTGCCCGCGCCCGACCCGCGGACTAAGCGGCAGCGCGTCCTGTTGGAGGGCGACGCGCCCAATCCAGCGGCCGTACCCTCGGGATGCGCCTTTCACCCGCGCTGTTCAGAGCGCGAGGAAATTTGCACTCGCGTCGTGCCGCACCTCGTCGATCTGGGCGGCGGCCATTGCACGGCTTGTCTGCTCCGCTATCCCGCGGAGCTGAAGAACCGGCTAGTTGCTGAAGCCAACGAAAAAAACGCAAGATAGCAGGAGAACTATAGCTTATGATGACTTTGTTGCGCCAAAAGACGGTGCTCGTTTTGTGGTTTGTGATATTCGCCTTTATCGGCTTAATCGTCGTCGAATGGGGAGCCGACTACTCGGGTGCGGGCACCAACGCCGCCGGCGATGCGGTCGGTGTAGTCAATGGCGAGACCATTTCGCTACAGGAGTTCCAAGACGCGCTGCGGCGGATAGCGCGCCAGATGCCGCAGGAGCAGCGCGCCGATCAGGCCCTGCTCGTGCAGCAGGTGTGGGACTACTACGTCCGCGAGATTATTCTAAATCAAGAATACGAGCGCTTGGGATTCGAGGTGACCGATGGGGAAATTGCCTTTTACACGCGGAATAAACCCCCGCAGGCCGTGCGCGAATTCGCGACCTTTCAAACCGACGGCGCGTTCGACATGGACAAGTACGCCCAGTTCATCAGCAATCCGGCCAATCTCAGCGACCCCAACAACCAAGCCTTAGTCCTGTGGATCGAGAGCACGATTAAGCGACAATTGCTCGAGTACCGGCTACAGCGGATGCTGCGGGGCACTGCGCAGGTGAGTCCTAACGAAGCGCACCAGCACTTTGCTGAGGCCAACGAAAAGGTGCGCGTTGAATACGCATTTGCCCCCAGCGACGCTGCGGACGACGAGATTGAGGTCTCCGATGAAGATTTGGCCGCCTATTATGAAGAAAACGTGG
>VXZF01000537.1:0-524 GCA_009845645.1 Gemmatimonadota bacterium
CAGACGGATGGGACCGGCTTGGCTCAGATCGCGACTTGCACTTGGGCTACACAGCTCCCACAGGATGTTCTGAGCCCGACTCTTGCGCCCCTGCTTGAGGCTGATTTCGCTCAAGCGAACTATCGCCACGGTGCTGTCGGGCGCCAGTTGCAATACTTTCTGGAAGCGCTCGCCGGCTTGATCTAGGCGGTTGGTATAGAAGTAGCGCAGCCCTTCCTCGTAGAGTTGGTCGCTCGCCGGCTTGGATATTTTGGACTCGGAACAGCTTAAAAATGCAGAAAAAAAAGCGAAGATGCCGATGCGATTAACAAACCGATTTGACATTGCGGCGTTTGTCTCTGTCAGAAAGATGCTTCCAACCAAGCCAGTTTAGTCCCGGCTTGGGGATAGTCGGGATTCAGTTCCAGGACCTTCTTGAGTAACGTTTTGGCCTCCTCGTAATTTTTGCGCTGAATTTGGGTTAGGGCCAGAGCGTAATGGGCCTCAACATAAATGGGAAGATGTGTCGGGGCCCACTCCAAGGT
>VXZF01000537.1:534-18296 GCA_009845645.1 Gemmatimonadota bacterium
CTCCAAGGTCCGGCGCAGCGCGGCATCGGCTTGCTGGTAGTTTTTGCTCAATAACAAAGATCGGCCTAGACCAAAGGCGGCACGCACCGAAGTAGAGTCGAGAGCAATAGCCGCGGCAAAAGATTGCTGGGCCGCGGCAAAATCCCGCTCGAGGAGATGAGTTTCCCCCAATAGCGAATGGGCTTCGACATGTTCGGGCTCTACGCCGAGGATCCGTTCTAGGAGGAGGCGAGCACTTTGTGGGTCATTTCCTTGTAAATGCACAATACACAAGCTGAGGTACGCGTCAACAAAAGAAGAATCGATCTCTATCGCTTGGGAGAACGAAGTAATTGCCTGCTCTCGTTTGCCTTTGAGCAGGTAGATTTGCCCCTGATCATAGTGGCGCTTGGCCGTGCTCAGGCGCTGGTAACTTTGCAGTGCTTTGGCTGCTTCGTCGGCTCTTTCCATCCGGTTGAGGATTTGGTGATGCAAATAGTGGGCTTGGGCGTGGCGCGGTTCTTGGGCGAGGGCTTGTTCTAGGGCAGACATGGCTTCTCGATGTCTCCCCGCTTGGGTTTGCAAGGTGGCCAAGGCGACGAGAGCGGCTACGTGCTGGGGTGCCAGCACCAATAGTTTTTTGTATCCAGCCTCGGCTTCGGCGGGTCTATTGCTGCGCCCGAGCAATTCGCTGCGGTGGTAGAGGGCATCTACAAAATCAGGCTCCAAATCCAGTGCTGCTTCAAAGGCGGCAATGGCCCCGGCGAAATCCGCCGTAGCTCTCATAGATTTACCGAGCTGATAGCGATAGAGCGCCTTTTCTGGTTCCAACTCAATGGCGCGCTGATACTGGAGTATAGCCTCGGGGTAGCGGTGTTCGGCACTAAGGGCATCCCCTAAGACAAAGCGAAAGGAACCATTGAGCGAATCGAGTTCTACAGCCCGTTGAAGGGGAGGGATAGCTAGCCCGTACTCGCCTAGGCGAACGTGGGCTAGCCCCCAGTTAAAGTGGACTGAGGGAAGTTTGGGCACCCGTTTTGCGGCTTGGTGCAGAACGGTCAGCGCTTTGCGCGGCTGACCCTGTTTTAAAAAGAAAGCCCCTTGGTTGACCAATCGCGCGCCTTCTGGATCCTGCGCTATAGGGCGAGTCTCTTCGGGAGGGGGGGTATCAGTGCTGCAAGCATATAGGAGCAGGACAACCCAAAAGACGCTGCAGCAGCGGTGAATAGACATCGCGGACTCAATCCAGTTGTCGCGGTCCCTTTTTTCTTTTTACCATACATAGGGCTACGGCAATATAATCCCCGATCTGGAAAGCAGCAACGACCTACTATGGCTACAGGCGCTCGTACTGTGCAGCTTCTGATTGCGCTCATCTGCTTTTTCCTCTCTGGCTTTGCGGGCCTAGTGTACGAGGTCGTCTGGATCCGCCAAGCTTCATTGCTGTTTGGCTCCACTACCTTTGCCCTCAGCACAGTCCTAGCGGTTTTCTTCCTAGGCCTAGCCTGCGGTTCGTATCTCTTCGGTCGCTACGGTCAGCGGACCGGCCATCCTCTGCTCGTTTTTGCTCTGGTTGAAATCGGCTTGGGGCTTTCGGCGCTAGCCAGTCCATATGCCTTCGAATTGGCAGACATCCTCTACGGCACAGTTTATCGGTCCCTAGCCGGGTACGCCATTTTGCACTTCCTGACTCGGATTGTTCTAGTGGGATTCGTGATCTTGCCGCCGACTGTTCTCATGGGTGCCACCCTCCCCCTCTTCTGCCGTCAGTTTGTGCGCAGTGATGCTAAAATTGTCCGTTCCGTCGGCTTGCTCTACGGCATCAACACCTTGGGCGCAGCCTTGGGTTGTGTCTGCGCCGGATTTGTCCTTTTGCCTGAGCTAGGCTTTCTGGACACAGTGCGCCTTGGCGCCGTTCTGAACATACTCGTAGGCATCGTCGCAGGATCTCTGCCAATCGCCAGAAGCGGACTGGCTCGACCTCGGCTTCTAAGGCCTGAAGAGAGAGGTCACTGGGGTGTATTTGCGCTGTTTTTTGCCGTTGGCTTTGTAGCGTTGGGAAGCGAGGTGCTGTGGACGCGCTATCTGGGACTTTTAATCGCTAATACAGTATATACTTATACGCTGACCTTGGCCGTAGTGCTAGTGGGTTTAGTGTTGGGAAGCGTGCTCGCCTCCCTGTTCTTTGACAGGACAGGACATAGAGCACGGTATTTCGGCGCTCTCCAGGTGCTTTTGGGGTTAGTGGTACTCCTCCTAATGATGCTCCCATCGGACATCTGGCGACGTCTAGGGGAGGAGTGGTGGATTTATGCCGTTTTACTGCTGCCTCCTGGTGTTTTAGGAGGTGCCTCTTTTCCGCTGGCGGTGAGAATGGTGGTCGAGGACGCATCCGCAGCGAGTGGTGGCACGGGAAAAATCGCCGCAGTCAACACATTGGGGGGCATCGCGGGGGCGTTGGCGATCGGTTTTGTGGGCCTGCCATTCTTCGGTCTGGAGAGCAGTCTTCTCTTCATCACGGGCACGAGCTTGGCTGTCGGGTTCGCGGCGTGGATCTGGCTCGACCGCACATCTACCCTAACCGTTAAAGCGGCATTCATAGGACTCTTCTCGTGCGTGTGGCTCGGAGTTTTCTGCCTGCTGCCCACCCGTATTCCCGCCGACTTTCTGGGCGAGCGGGAAGAGCTTGTCGACTTCCGCGAGGGCTACGGCTCCAACTTGGCGGTCATCCGCCAAGATCGTGGACTTCAACTCGAGATCAACCGCTGGTGGCAAGGCAGGGACCGCAAGACACATCAAGTAATGGCGGCCCATGTCCCCATGTTGTTGCATCCCGAGCCCAAGCGAGTCCTCTTGGTGGGCATCGGCACCGGTCAGACTGCGGCTCGCTTTCTGCTCTACCCGATTGACCGCCTAGAGTGCGTCGATATCGAACCTACCATCTTCAGTTTTATCCGCCCTCATTTCGACTCCCGTTGGATGGAAGATCCCAGAGTCAAACTGATTGGTGCCGACGGCCGCAACTATCTGCGCCACACCCCCTCGACGTACGATGTGATTTCCCTCGAATTGGGCCAGCTTTCCCGTCCCGGTGTGGCATCCTTCTACACGGCCGACTTCTATAGCCAAGTGAAAAAACGGCTGCGTTCTGGCGGTTTTCTGGTCCAATTTGTCCCCTTATCCCTTTTGACCACCGACCATTTCCGCAGCACTGTGCAGAGCTTTCTCGAGGCTTTCCCCCACAGCCTGTTGTGGTACAATACTTCAGAATTGCTGCTCATCGGCAGTGGACGGGATTTCGCCATTGATCGAGCCATTCTCGAAGGACGTCTATCCAACGAAAAAATTCGCCGGGATCTAGAGTACAGCCACTGGGGAGGCCCCCTCTACTGGCTCAACCGACCACAGGTCTTTTTGGGCAGTTATCTGATGGGATCTGGCGGTTTAGCCGAATTGGCGAATGAAGCCCCTAGCTACAGAGACGATCGGCCCGTTCTCGACTACGCGGTCGCTCGCGCCTTTGTACATCGGACAAACGCACTCCCGACACTCGATCTTTTGCACAAGCATTTAGACCCCCTCGCCACCTTGATGCCTATTGGGTCCGATGAAGAGAGGACCATTGAGGAAATACGGGCCAAAAACCTGCGGGAAATTGCCGCTAGCGCCGCCCTCCGGCAAGCCAAAGTCCTAATCGCCGTCCGCAACTATCTGGACGCCTCAAAGCTATTGGCAGGCACCCTGCACCAACTCCCCGAGCACCTAGTGGTTAGGCGCACACTAGCGGATGTACTAATGCGCTTGGGCCGCTTTGCAGAAGCGAGGGCTCATTACACCCAAGTCGTAGAAATCGCCCCGCAAGATGTACAGGCCCTAGATGGCTTGGCTCTGGCATTCCACCAGTTGGGGCATCTCGACGAAGCGATCCACCACTACAAGGCTGCACTGCGGCTACAGCCCGACCGGGCGGAGACCTGTAGCAATCTCGGAGGAGCACTAGCCCGGCGAGGAAAGCTAAAAGAAGCCCAGTTCTATCTCGAAAAAGCACTCCAGCTCAAAGCCGACTTCGCCGATGCCAAACGCAACCTCGCCCAAGTACAAGCGGCCTTACAGCGAAGGGAGAAATCGCGCACTTCGCCGTGAATCTGGCTGGAGTTTGTTGAGCCTGCTTTTTACCGCACGAGTGTCATCTTGCGGCTCTCTGCTCTATTCCCGCTACTCAAACGGTAAAAGTAAATGCCGGAGGGTACCGGCTGCCCTCCGGCGTCCCGACCTGCCCAATTTACCCTATGACGACCGGTCTGCAACCGCCCAACCACCAGATTGGCCACAGGCCGTCCCAGTACATCGAAAACCTGCAAATGCACTTCTGTTTCACCAGACAGGCTAAAAGGGATAACCGTGCCGCTATTAAAGGGATTGGGGTAATTCCTCTCCAACTCAAAATTCCACGGTTGCCCCTCCGACATTTCCTCCCCTGCGGTTGCCTCTAGCTGCTCCAGCCCTTTATCTCCAGCTAAAAGCGCTGAGCCTAAGTTACCTAGCGCCAGCTCGATGTGCTGGCGGATAACCTGTTCGTCGAACCGCCGGGCAACAACGCCCACCGAACGATAGCGCAGAATCCCCTCGTGGTCGATCACCGCATAGTTGTGCTGGGTAAAACCATAGAGAGCCCCTACTGTACTGGCCTGGAGAAGAAGAGGGTAAGTCGTTTCTGTTCTCTGGCGAAAACTCAGGTCCACCTGTCGGCTGATGCCATCCGCTACATCCACGCCAATCAAGACGAACTCCTCCCCTTTAAAATCCTGCCAAATCCGCTCTATCTTCGCGGCCTCCGCGAGACAGTGACTTCAGATGAAACCAAAAAAGTTGATGAGGACCACCTTGCCGCGGAAGTCGTTCAGAGACACATAGTCGCCCTCTAGCTGCTGCAAAGTGAAATCCGGCGCTAGATCGCCCACTTTGGGCACTTGCCCCATCGTCCCTTGGACGCTTAGCAGCAGGGCGGTCAGTGGCCCCCAGAAAACACCGCTGTTCACCCTCACACAGTAGTTCATCACCTTGACCATTTTAGTATATTTTATCTGTTTAACCCGCAATTCACGTCAATTGTCCTTGGACAGAAGAAGATTCCATGAAACACCTCCTACTAGCCTGCTTGGTTTTTTCGACTAGCTGCAGCCCTCCCGAAGAATCGCTCGTGGCGGAAGTTGGCCCGCACCAGATCAGCGCACGCCTGTTGCACCTCTATGTGGAAGAACTGCCCGACGGGCTACGCACCCAAAAGACAGGCGATGAGGCCCGCCAGTACTACCTCCAAGCCCTGATAGACCGCCGACTTTTGCTGTTAGAGGCCCGTTCCCGAGGACTCGATACAACCGGCGATTTCCAAAATTCAGTCCAAGACGCCGTCAATGCTCGGGTCCGGTCGATATATAAATCACAGGAAATAGCTTCTAAAGTCAAAATATCAAATGACACAGTACGTCGCTATTTCGAAAAGGAAGACTACGGTCGAGAGCGTCTGCTCAACGCCATCAAAGTAGGGAGCCGGGCTGCCATCGACACCGTTCTTCAAGAACTGAGGGCGGGCCGTCCCTTTGCGGAGGTCGCCCGGGCTCGCTCGCTGGATGAGCGCTCGGCCGAACGGGGTGGCGAGTTGGGCTTTATCGGCCGGGACCAGCTCGAGTCGCTTCACATCCCACCGGTGGTCTTCAAGACCCTGCCTCAAGATCAACTCTCAGAGCCACTACCCGCCGGTTCGGCCTGGCATATTGTGCGCTTTAGTGAAGACCGCTCGGCCTCTTATGAGAAATACCAAGCGAGGATCGCCAGTCTACTCTACCAAAAGCGCCTCGCCCAGGTAGAGGCCGAACACTTGGAGCAATTGCGCGATTCCTTCAAAGTGCGCCTCAACCTGTCTGCCCTGCGCGAGTTGGTCAACGCCTATCAGGCAAAGCAACCCACGCTCATAGAAGGGAATTCGACGGCTTTATACACCTATAAAGACGGCGAAATAACCTTGGGTCAGGTCCAGGAATTTTTGCGTCAGAGGAATATCAGTTTTGGCCTTGCCGACAGCGCTCAAGCTGTGGTCACCCTGAACCGGTATTTTTTGGAGGCCCATCTGATCCAGGAAGCAGCCCGCAAAGACGGTTTTTACCAAACGCCCGAGATGCAGAAGTTCGTCGAGCGCACCGCGAATACCAAACTTCTTGAAATCGTGAGAAAGAGCGTCATAGCCGACCTAATTGACCTCTCCGAAGAAGACGTGCGCCACTATTACGACACCCATTTGGAGACCTTCCGCCACAGCGAGGCCATATGGATTGAGGAAGTACTGCTCCCTACTCAGGCCGACGCCCTACAGGTCAAAGCCCAAATAGAAGCAGGTGCGCCCTTTGATCAATTCGTCGATAAGAGCTTGAGGGCAGACGCACAAAAGTACAATGGACGATATCATTTCCACATGCTGGGAAGAGCCCGCTATCCCGTGCTTGTACCCGCTGTTTTCCAAGCCCAACAGGGCCAACTTGAAGGTCCTTTGCAAGTAGAGGGAGGCTACTCTGTATTCCGCGTCCTAGAACGGGAAGAAAGCAACGTCGAACCTTTTGAAACTGCTCAGCGGCGGGCTCGGGCACTAGTTCGTCTAGAGCGGGAGACCCAAGCGCTAAATGCCTTTCTGGTGCAACTGAGAAAAAAATATGCTGACCAGATCAAAATCTACCCCGACCGCCTCAAGGGAGCAGTGCCCGACTCCCTATTGCTAGCCCAAAATTAAATCCATCCCTATGTTGTGGGGACGCTTCACCGATTCTCGTCGGCGTGCAACCGCTTTAAGCGGGTGACTCACGCTGCGAGCACCTATTCTCGATAACCGCCATCAAACGATTCCAAAAAAAGTTTGTTTAATGACCTATATTTCTTAAAATAACATCGTACATTTCTCGGCTCTGACAGCATGTCTATGCTGCAAGTCCTGCGCAGTTGATGCGGTCACATGCGCACAGGAGGCCCCTATGAGACGCCCGAGTTACTCCTCTCACTGCCCTGCCCTGATTCTCACCTTTTTGCTCGGCCTGATCCTCGTGCCCCCCCAGCCTACTGAAGCTCAGAAACGGGGATACCGGATCGCCGGCAACCAAATCATTGTCAACTCCCCAGCCCACTGGGAGCGTTGGAGTATGCCCACACATGCCGTAAACATACTCCCCTCCGGCGGCGTTCACCCCCACTTCTCCCGCTCCCGATTCAATGTCCTAGACGACTTGGAGACCTATACGCGTCGCTTACCAGAACTTAGGCGCAAGAAAGGTCAGACCGCCGTCTTAAATATCGACAGCACCGAAACGCTGGATATCTTCGGCAACGTCATACTCGATCGCAAGAAAAATCCCCTCTACACCCATCTATCTCGCATAGGTATCAGCCGCGTTGGATCCAATCCCAGGGCAGCGGCCAATATTCTGGATGGCGACCCCAATACCTTCTGGGAACCCGATTTCAACGACCCCATAGAGGACTGGTGGGTCGAGGTGGACCTCGGCCGGAGCCTGCCCGTCGACGAGTTGGTCTTAAACTTTGTCGATGAGTCGTTGGGCGATCCCTTCCGCCAGTTCAGAATATTGAGTGCCCCTTTCCAAAAAATTATTAACCAAGAGGTGAACGAAATTCCCTTTCGCCGCGAAGGCGGCACCAAAGGCTCCAACGAGGACCAGCGGGTGTTCTCTTTCCACCTGGACCAATTCCAGGCCGACCCCAATTGGATTGGGGAAACCGTCCAGGTAGTCCGCATTGTGGTAACCGATTCCAAATTTGGCCGGGGCAAATTGATCTCAGAAGAGGAATGGTCTGCTCTGGACCGGGCGGATCGGGGGGATGTTGTCCACTTTATTAAAAACCAGCAGGGGTTCGAAGAACCGGTTGAAAAATCTGTCTACGACGACCTGTCGCCCGAACGCCAAGGCAGAATAGAGCACTACATCCGCGAGCGGCCTCGGCTGGCCGACATCCAAGTCTGGGGATTTGGGGACAATCTTGGCCCGGGGCTCGTAGAAGGGGGCGGCTCGGCCGCCTTCCATGGGGCCAACGATTCCTTTTCTCCGGCCCCGGCGTTTGACGGAGATGGAGGCTCCAACTTTATCCACCTAGTCTGGTCTCCGACGGTGGACCGAGGAGTTCTGTTCGTGGATATGGGGGCTACTTTCTGGTTGGACACCTTCCGCATGTCCTCCTCCCTGCCTCGACTTTTGATCGATGGCTATATTCTGCGCGGCTCGGACGGGTCGCGCGATTCTAGCGGTCGGATCAAATGGCGACGCATAAGTGATCCGGCCCGAGAACATAACATGACAGATCGGTTCGAGCACATGATGGACGTGTACCAGCCCCCTCCCAAAGTACGATTTCTAGAAGTAATCATCGTCTCCGATGACCCCCGCCGCCGGGGCGGTTATACCGCGGGTCCGAATGTTTCCGAATACCAACTCTTCTCAAATGGCTATCCGGCTGCAGTAGAATTGGTCTCGGATCTGATAGAACTGCCGGGGACGCGAAATTTTGGCGGTATCACTTGGGAAAGCGAGACTCCGCCAGGGACCACGCTGGAGGTGCGCACCCGCACGGGCGATATGTTGGCCAAGGAAACCCGCTATTTCGACAAAGGTGGTACGGAAATTACCGCCGACGCCTGGAAGAATCTCATCGGCAGTTTTAAAGGTCCGGCGGATACCACCTTTATCCCGACGAGAGGTTGGAGCCCCTGGAGCCGGGCCTACCAGAACCCGGGGGACCCGGTGACCTCTCCTGGGCTGCGGAAATTCATGCAGATCCAAGTCAAATTGCTCACGACCGATCGCAATGTCGCCGCCTCCATCCAATCCATCGGCGTTGAGCTGGCTACCCCGGTGGCCGAACTCATTTATGCCGAAGTGTGGCCCATTGATGTTCTCAATCCGGGCATCGTCGATACTTTTGAAGTATTTATCCAACCCAATTTTATCGAAAGCCCCTCTAGAGCGCGCAGTACTGGGTTCGATGAAATCCTGCTGACTAAGCCCGCTTCCCAAAGCATGGAACTCCTTGAGGTGGGCCTAGACACCGATCCCCAGACCGAGAGGGAAGACCAAGTTTTCCTTCCCACTGAAGATGGAAGTTTCGTCGCTGGAAACGGCGAGTTGCTCCAGTTCTTGGGTCCCCCCACGGGTTCCGATTCCATCTGGGTGCAACTACCCACTCCACTCCATAGCCTCGCCGATTTGCCCAAAATCTATAACAAGATCACCACAGAAGGGGATCAAGTACCAGTAACAGGAGACGGCTTGCTGCTCTCGGGGGATTCTTACGGTTTGCTCGATGACGAGGAAAAGGGAGATATCCTCTATTTCGACACAGAGGGCAACTCCATCGATCAGGCCGCCTACCTAGCGCTCGCAGAGGAAGAGCGAGGCGACATGCGCTACCTTAGACTGCTGAACGGGGATGGGGCTCAGTTTCCCTTCGACGAGGTGGGCGATTCGCTTGATGTTGCTGCCTACAACCGCCTCTCCAGCAGGGAAAAAGGCAATATAGTTGGCCGTGGCCCGTTGGTGCGGCTGCGCTATAGGGCACCGGTCTTTCTCAATGGCACTACGTTGCGCCTAGCAGTACGCAATACCAGCAGCGGCAGTGATGCACCATGGCAGAGCGTCGCTGCCGGCGATGCGACTTCTTTGGTGGGGAGCAATTCCCTTTCTATCAATGTGCCATTGGAGAGCAAGCCTATCGATAAATTTAGCCTAGACCCCAATCCCTTCACCCCCAATGGGGATGGCATCAACGACGAGATTGTGATTCGCTTCTCCATCTTCAAAATAACTACCAGCCGCCAAGTGAAGGTGAAGATTTTCACTCTGGATGGCCGCTCTATATGGGAGACGACGCAGATTCTCGACAGCGGCCACGTTTCAATTCGCTGGTCCGGCGAAGACCGCAACGGCCAAAAAGTGGCACCCGGGCTCTACCTCTGCCAGCTAGATCTAGATGTAGACAACCAAGCAGGCGGGTCCACCCAAACCCGTCTGCTTTCCGTCGTCTACTAGTGGGAAAGGCTCAAGGCTCATAGTCCGCTACCAATGTATTGGAAAGAGCTTGACAAGCTGTCCAACTTAGCATATCTCTACGCGCGAATAACTTAAGTTAAGTATAGGATCAGAGCACGATCCCGCTGAAGACAACGCAAAGGAGGCAGTTGGTGATTACACGAAGATCAGCTTTTTGCCTCATTTGGGGCGTAATCTGTCTGAATTTGAGCCCATTTCACGCCCTAGCTCAAGAGTACGGAAGCCGTCTCGGCACGGTCCAGCGAGGGGGAGAAGTATCCTTCCAACCCAGGGGCCCAGGGGTGCTCTTTGGTGCCCTAGACCCTGCCCAGAGGAAATGGTATGTACCCCAAGAACTCTTTAATGAGTACCAGTGGCGCCAGTGGGAGTACTCCAACTATGCCCGGGAACATTTTCAGCGGTATGTCGATATCGTCCAGGAAGGCGATTCTTTCTACGACCTCTACGGCAACTATATCACTCGGGGTTGGGTTATCTTCAATAATTCCCAAACCCAGCCGCAACAGTTTGGCTCTTCCATCCTCAAAGCCAACAGGTTTAGTCAATGGTTCAGCGGTGCCCTTATCTCGGCCGATGCCAAGGGCCAAAACTACTATGCCCTGACCATGGGTGCCGCCCTCCGCACCACCCTCACCCCCATGACCTTTTCCAAACCTCGCTGGGATGGAATCCAATTCGACTACGCCGCCGACAAGTACCAGGGGACTATAATCTACTCTCGCATCAGCCAGCCCGGCGGCACTACTACGAACGATATTGAGACTCTAGCGACCAACACCACGTCCCTCATTGGCGGGCGCTTTATCACCCAAGTCGGCGATTTTGCTACCATTGGTCTCACCAGCGTCAATAGCCACCAGTCCAATACCATCATCGATGGATTCGCCGGCAATCCCATCACCGGCGAACTGACTCTGGATCAGAACAACACCATTTCTGCCATTGAAATTGTCCTGCGCGATGACTCGCCTGAAGACGGAGTGGGAGGTGCCGCCTTCTTCCCGGCCGGTTCCGATATTATCATCACCTACCTAGACGGTACGGTGGACCGGGGCAAACAAATTCGCTTTGATCCCGTCATCGAAGGAGGTTTTGTCCGCGAAGGCTTCCTCTCAGCCGATGGCACCGAGGAAATCCGCCTGCGTTATGACTTTGACAGCCCGGCCTTTATCAGCCGCGCCAGTGCCTCCAAGGAAGATATCAAAAAGGTGAAATTCCGTCTGGTTCTGGGCAACGATTACCAAGTGTGGGTGACCTCGGATCGGCAATTGAACCAATCGGACGTTTCGGTTTTGATTTTGCAGGCCCAAGCCGAGGGCAACGTCCAAGACAATACCAACCTGCAGGTAGTCAGCTTCGAGTATGGCCTGCCCACGGCTACCCAGATCTGGGGCGGCACCTTGGAGTTAAATGAGGTTTTGGGCTTCGATTTCTACGGCGAATACGACCTGAGCTATTCCTATACTAAGTACCCCAATGTTACCATCGATGCCACTGAGAAGGATCACTCCACTTGGTCGGGCATTGAAGGAGATCGAGCGGCTCCGGCTTGGATGATCAATCTATCGCGCGCCGATTACCCTTGGTTTCTCTTTGCCGAAGCCTACAGCATGGATCCGCGCTACAACACGAGGACCTTCACCACCCTCAGTTCCGGCTTTATCGATTATGAGGACGAACGCGCTCATGTATTAGAATTGGTGGAGGACAACGACGATCAGGACCAATTCCCCGATACGGTCCGCAAGGACTGGAGATCGGGCGACCAGCAAGTCTATCCGGGTTGGGATGAAAACGGCGACTTTATATCGGACTTCAATCAAAACGACAACCGCTCGTTGACTAACTCCATTCCCGACTACGATGAGCCTTTTCTGCGCCACAACGTGGATCGTCCCGAGTTTCTCTTTGGGGTCGATATGAACAACAACGGCTGGATTGATCGCTTTGAAAATGACGAATTGCCGGATTATCCCTACAAGAAGGATCACCGAGGATACAACACTTATTTTGGCATCCATCTGAGCCCAGAGATTCGCATCACTCTTGGGGCCCTGCGCGAGGATCTGATTTCCTCGGACCAGAGGAACCAGTCTAGATACGCTCTCTTCACCTTGGACCGCGATACGCCCACATGGGGTCATTGGCGTCTTTTCAATATGCTCAAGTCAGTGGAAGACGATATTGCCGACGATTTACTGCAGTGGCTGCCCAACGCCAATATTCGCACCGGCGAATCCACCAAAATCGAGGATCCTCTCATTGGGCGCGATACCTGGATCAATTCCCTATGGCTAGGAAATGACTACAAACTCAGCGGATTTAAGGTCAGTAACTACCTAAAGTACGATTTCTATCACCAGCGGCTCAGCCAGAATGAGCGTGCTCCTTTGGGTTTGCGCGAACAAGATTTCTTCTTTGGCCTCATCAATAAAGCCAGCTACCGCTTCGACTTGGGCAGCCTGTGGATCGAACCGCGCTGGAAAAGCGAATTCCGCCACCAGAGCATCGATCTAACCTCCACCGATAAACGCCGAGAACTCACTCAGTTGGGCGGCCTTATTTTGGGATTCCCCCTACTGGCCCATACTAGTGTCCAGGCCGGTCTGGAGCTCTCCCGATTCGACGATTTCGAAAACGACATCAACGACTTCAACGGCGTGGTGAGTGCGGTGCAATTCAGCAATGATTCGGCCTACCTAGGGTACCAGTTGACTACCCGGATGGGCTTGCAAATAGATCGCCGCAAAGCCAAAGGGAAGAGCGCGAGCATCATCACCCAGAGTTTCCTCACCGTCTATGCTGGTATACAGTAATTCCTCCCGGGCATGACTGCACCTTTTGCCCTAGGCGACTGGCGGCGCTTGGGGCCTGCTCTTTTGTTGGGCCTGTTGGCGCTAATCCTCCGCCTTGTCTACTTGGAGCAAATTCGAGATAGCCTATTCTTTAATATCCCAATCGTAGATGCCAAGACTTATGTGGAGGACGGACTCTATCTAAGCAGTCAGTCTTGGGCCGGCCGGCCGACGCCCTTCTGGCAGCCGCCGCTGTACCCCTATCTCCTGAGCCTCTTTTTCTGGTTTTTCGATCAAAACCTCTACTTGCCGCGCCTAGTCCAAGCTCTACTTGGAGCGGGCATTTGCGTCTTCACCTACATTCTCGGTCTCCGCGTTTTCTCCTTTACCGTGGCTTTTGGAGCCGGGTTGGTAGCTGCTTTTTACGGTCCGCTGATCTACTTTGGCGGCGAGTTGCTGCCCACTATTCCAGCCATTTTCCTCAATCTGCTGTTGCTGTTACATCTGAGCCGCCAGCCCAGCCCAGTTCGTTGGCCCTATCTGGTCTCCGGACTCTTGCTAGGTATATGTGCCTTGGCCGTAGCCAATATTCTTTTGTTCCTTCCCTTCCTGCTTTTCTGGCTGTGGTCCACTGGTAAAAGGGCACATATTGCCCTCCCTCGCATCTTGCAACAAGGCGTCCTCCTTCTTTTAGGATGTGGCCTTATCATCGCTCCCGTTGCGCTGCGTAACTATCTGGTTGGCGGCGATCTAGTGCTGATTTCCCATAATGCCGGCATCAATTTCTACATCGGCAACAACCCCGACTACGATCACACGGTCAATATCCGCCCGGGGCAAGACTGGCTTCACCTAATTGAAAGCCCCGAAAGAGAAGCAGGCATTGAACGCCCCTCGTCAAAATCCCGCTTTTTCTTTGCCCGCTCATGGGCCTATATCGCTGATGCCCCCTTGGATTACCTGAAACTTTTGGGGCGCAAACTCTATCTTTTTTGGCACGGAGACGAAATCCGGCGGAATCTCGACCCCTATTTCGCCCGCCGCGATTCGACCTTGCTCCAAGTCTTACTGTGGAAGTTTGGTCTAGCCTTTCCCTTTGGGCTAGTGGGGCCTTTCGCCCTGCTCGGACTGGCATTCTTCTGGTGCAGCAAAGAAGGCCGTACTCCCCAAGGACGTCTGCTGTTATTTTTTATCCTTGCCTACATGCTCTCGGTGATTCTCTTCTTCGTGACTGCTCGCTATCGCCTGCCTGCCGTGCCTATTTTGTTGCTCTTCGCCGCTTTTGGCCTGTCCAGGCTCTGGTACACATCTCATCGCCCCTGGGTCCTAGCCGGCGTAGTCGGGGTCCTAGTGTTGACCAACTTGGGCGCTGGTCGAATGGATATGGCAGGGGATACTCAGCAGCGCTTTTGGATGGGCTATGCCTATGAGCAGAAGGGCATGATCGCCAACGCCATGCGGGAATACCGCACCGTGATTGAGGACCGTCCCGGTCACCGGAATGCCCTGTTGAGCTTGGCCAACCTCTACAACGCAAAAGCACAACACGCCGATGCCATAGCAATCTACCTTCAATATGTGCGCTTTTATCCCGAGACCGTTCCCACTCGTTTTCTGCTGGGCAATGCCTATCTGGGTGCCCAGTTGTATCAGGAGGCCATCGCCATCTATTCCGATCTGGTTCCTCTACGACCCCAATGGGCCGCCCTCCACGGCCGCTTGGGCTACGCCTATGTAATGGCTGGCCAGCCCCAGCGCGCCATCCAAACCTATCGCCAAACCCTTGAGCTCCAGCCGGATTCGAGCCTAGTGCGCTACCAGTTGACCCGGCTCTACGAAGAGACCGGCGAGATAGATGCAGCCGAAAAAGAGTGCCGCATCCTGCTGAGCCAAGAACCGGAAAATCCCCAGTACCATACCTTGCTGGCCAATCTTTTGATCAAGCGCGAAGGAGCTGAAAAAGGGGCGAACCCGTTAGGTCGATCCCCCCGATTGCTAGCGGCAGAAGACCATCTGCTCCAAGCCGTCGGCTTGGATGCCAATTCCGTCCAGACCCGTTGGAGTTTGGGTCTCCTCCTGGCCCGACAAAAGCGCTACAGCGAAGCAATCGAGCACTTCGAGGAGATCCTGCTCTTAAGTCCCACAGACTTTGAGGTACACAGGCACCTAGGCAATCTCTACAAACGCGCCGGAGACCTCAACAAGGCCGACGAACACTACGGTCTTTATAGCCTTGCCGAAAAGCAACAAAAAATGCGGCAACAAGCCGAAACCTCGATAAAAGACCAATTGACAAGAATCTTGGGAAAATGACCCATTGACAGGCAAAACTATTTCGCGCATAGTTCAACATTAGGCCACTCAGTTCCAACCGTTGCTGAGGAGATGCCATGCTTAAGAATACAGTATCCTCAAGACAGGTCATTTTAATTGGGATTGGAGTCCTGTCCCTCTGCCGTTGGGCGGTGGCGCTGGAGACGGTGAGTCTTGGCGAGAACGGCTCCCTCAACTGGCGCGGTGAAGGTTCGTCCTCGGTGGAGACTATCGAGCCTCAGTACCGATCTCTTTTCCAAGACAAAAGCTTGCCGGGAGTGGAACTGGATGTGGGAAACTCGCCCGGCAATTTGATCGAGTTTGAGAGCGACCAATTCCCCGATAGTATTCATCCTCTGCGCATTCCAGATGGCGAGAATATCGCCAATACCGCCCTGAAACGCGGAGGTGGTATAACCGCACCCAATGTCTTTGACTTGGGCGGCTTCGCCGCCGGCATTTTTGATGCCAACGACCTGCGGCTCACCTTGGAGGAACTCATCGAAACGAAGGACGGCGGCGAAATAAAAGCGTTCGAACGCAATAATTACAATGCCTTGGGAACCCTAATATTTATCGAGTTGGGGGGACTTTTTGGGGTAAATCGCGTTCGCTTCTATCCCCGCAATACGGTTTTCCCCTCGCCTACCACCCCATTCCAAAACGATTTTTTGCGGGCCTTTGAACTGTTTACCAACGACGGCAGCCAGACCGAAGGAGGCAATCGCATCTGGGAGCCACTGCTCCTAGAACCTGATAACGTGAATCCAGTTGTTGATGTAATCATAGATCCACCGCGCCCTGTCAAAGCCCTGCGCTTGCGGGCGACGACCACGGTCAACTACGAGATCGACGAGTTTGAGGTGTTCGGTACGGGCTTTTTGTCCCACGCCGAGTATATTTCACCTATTTTCGATGCGGGCCAACCTGCGGTGTGGAACGTACTCCGCTGGCAGGAAGAAGCAATTGGCGATCCGGCCTTTTCCAATATCCAAATTCGCACCCGCACAGGTAGGGATACCAACCCATTTGTCTTTACTCGTCTGCTCTACGGCCAGCGCAATCCCACAGAAATTTCGCTCTCGGTAAATGACCCGGAACAGGAAATGGATTTGGCAGAGTACAAATCACTGCCGCTCGACGACGAATTGGGCCGCCGATGGGAGCACGGACCGGTTCGGGACGATCTAGTCAACTGGAGTCCGTTCAGCACGCCGTTTCCCGCCAGTGCAGCCAACGATACGGCGGGCTCACCCATTACCTCACCCGGACCGCGGCGCTATTTTCAGTTCCGAGTACTTTTCAATAGCAGCGATCTGGATGCAGGGCGGGTGCTCAAGAATTTGAGTTTTGACGTGCTGGCACCCCCACTAGCCGATGCCATTATCGGCGAAATTTTTCCCCGGGATGTACCGGTTTCCCAGAGTACGTCCTTCACCTATGCCCTGCGCACCGTGGCTCAATCCGACGGCTTGCTCGGTTTTGACACAGTGGAGATTTCCACCGCCGGCCAAGTGGAAAGCATCGACAAGATAGAAATGAGGGATTCCAGTGGCCAAGTTATCGCTGAGCGGGCTTTTTCTGGTCTAGATGATTCTTCTATTGAGGATGGGTTCCAGATCGTCTCGGTATCTCCTGCCAGTTTTTCGGTGCGTCTGCCGCCGGTGACAGAAGATAATATTGTGATTCTCCTCCGCTTCCAGACCGGAGTCTTGACCTACAGCACAAACTTCACTGGTTCGGTCCAGCTCTCCACTGAACCAGGGGCCTCGCAGGCCATTATTTCGGGCGATGCCGTTTCGTTGGGTGCAGGGGACGAGGCCGACTTATCCGGTACCACCGTGCTGAGTCCCTCGGTACTCGAAAAGACCCAACTGCTCGACCAGATACTTATCGAGCCCAATATCTTCAGCCCCAACGGAGACGGAGCTAATGATGTGATGGGGATGCGCTACAATCTGCTATCCCTGAGTATCGTCCGACCCGTGGCAATTGGGGTATACGATCTAAGCGGACGACAGATCCGGGTCATCCACGACGGACCCGAGGCCAATGGGCAGTACACGGACAAGACCTGGGACGGCCGCAATGAGCATGGGCAGCTAGTGCCGCCGGGACTTTATGTCGTGCACATCAGAGTCAAGGGAGACGCCAAGGTCGAGGAAAAGGCCCACATTGTCGGAGTGGCCTACTAATCGCTCCGCAATCAAAACAACCCAAGATCTTGATCGTCGGTCTTACCTATTAATTGTCTACTCCAAACCAACAAGGAGCGAGTTATGACAAACATAATGTTGCTCTGTTTTTGCGGCGTCTTACTTGGTGCTGCGCCCGTGTTGGGAGGGACGGAATACCGCTTAGGTGGGATTGATGGCAACCCTTGGCAGGCCATCCTAACCGGAGAAAGCATCTACCAAGCCTTTGCTGCTGACGGCCAAGTCGAGCGTCAGGTATCGGTGGGAGTTTCGCCGTTTGGGGCGGGGGCCGATACGCTGATCGACTTTTCCGGCACCTCGATCCAACCTCGGCTCATTGACCCATCCGTCAATATCGCCCGAGCCGATGTCAATGCCGG
>VXZF01000185.1 GCA_009845645.1 Gemmatimonadota bacterium
CCTCGGCGTTGAGCAGGTCGCGCAAGGCTAGTAGCGCCGACGTCTTGCCGGTCTGACGCGGCGCGTGTAAAACGAAGTACTTTTGTTGGCGAATGAGCGTCCGCACCCCATCCAGATCCAAGCGCTCCAATGGCGGGATGTGGTAGTGGTGTTGGGACTGGATTGGACCCGCCGTGTTAAAAAAACGCATCGTCGTATCTCCCTGAGAAAACCTATCCCCCCGGCCCCTTTCTTACCAAGCTAGGGGGTAGGTCTCAATCTAAGATACGACCGCTGCTACCCTAAACCTAATCCTACCCAAGAGGATTGGCTTCTTGACAAAGATACACCGCTAAGCTAGCATCTTTAGTACCTACCCAACGCCATGTTAGCTGCCCGCATCTTCAAGACGGTGCTCGCGCCCGCTCTCGTCTTGCTGCCCTCCCCCAACCCAAGCGTTGAGCGCGATATGACCCTCGATATCGACGGCTTGCAACGCGCCGAGTGCGAATACCGGGGCATTGTGGCCCGCTTCGACGAACTCACCCGCGCCTATATCCTACAAGCGTACGAAGACGGCCAACTGCTCCGCTGGCAGGCCCAACCCAGCCCCTACAATCCTGAGACCGAGACCTTGATCACCGCGGTCTTTACCGCAGCCGGCCCCAAGGAATCCGCTCCTGTGCCCGAGCTGGCCCACCTCCGCCCCCAGAGCAGAGCAGGTGCCGGCGTCACCTGGCGTTACAGCAAGCTAGCGACCGTGCGGGTCGCACCCCACGGCGACTTGGCCCACGACGCCATGGCCGTGTTTAGAGCCACGGTTGACAGCTTTGTCGAGCGCATGGTGTACGCGCCCGGCGGCGGCGCGTTGCGCGCTGGCCCCGATCCTAGTGCCCCAGTGCTAGCCCGCATTGAAGCGGGTGCAGCCTTGCTCGTCGAGGAAGAGCGAGCAGGTTACGTGCGCGTGCGCCAACCGCCAGCGACTGCGGTCGGGTGGCTGGAACGAAAGCACGTGCGAGCCGTTGAAAAAACCGATGGACGCGATCATTGAAATACGCAACCTGACCAAAATCTACGACATGGGAGCGACTGCGGTCCACGCCCTAAGTGGGGTGGATTTGTGCGTGGCCACGGGCGAATACGTGGCCATCATGGGGCCGTCGGGATCGGGCAAAAGCACCTTGCTCAACATCCTCGGCTGCCTCGACGTGCCCACCTCGGGCAGCTACGCCCTCGGCAACGCCCTCGTCAGCGAAATGGACGACGACGATTTAGCGCGGATCCGCAATCAGGAGATCGGCTTTGTATTTCAAACCTTTAACCTCCTACCGCGTGCCAACGCCTTGGGCAATGTCGAGCTGCCACTGATCTACAGCGGCCTACCAATGCGCCAACGCCGCGAGCTCGCCGCCCGCGCCCTCGAATCCGTGGGCTTGGCCGAGCGCATCGAGCACCGGCCCAACGAACTGTCCGGCGGCCAGCGGCAGCGCGTGGCCATTGCGCGCGCGCTCGTCAACGAGCCTTCCATCATCCTCGCCGACGAGCCGACCGGTGCCCTCGACTCCCGCACCGGCGACGAAATCATGGACCTCTTCGACCAAGTACACGCCGCGGGCAACACTATCCTCCTCGTAACGCACGAAGAGCACCTCGCCCGCCGCAGCCACCGCATCGTCCGCTTCCGCGATGGCCGCATCGAAAGCGATCATCCCACCGAGGAGGTCGCCCAGTGAGAGCGGTTTTTAGCGCCCTAGTGCTGTGCGCCTGTCAAGGTGCGCCGCCCGACCTGCCCACAGCCGAGGTCGTGCGCGGCGAGTTTGCAGTGACGCACTTTGAGGGGGGCGAGGTGCGGGCGGCCAGCGGCGAACTCGTGGTGTCGCCGAGGATCGGCGGCCGGCTCAAAATCGTCCACCTCTGGCCCGAAGGAGAGCAAGTAGATGTCGGCGACTTGATCCTCCAGTTCGACCCGGCCGAGTTTGAACGAGAGATGCTCGACCGCGAGGGCCAGTTCGAAGAGGCCCATTCGGACTTTGCCAAGGCCAAGGCCGAACGAGAGCAACGCCTAGCCGATATCAAGCGCAAGATCCAGCAGCGCCAAGCCGAACTCAAACTCGTCGCGCTCAACCAAGAACGCCAGCAATTCGCCTCGACCATCGACCAAGAGCAAGGGCGCATCAATTTGGCGAAGACCCGGCGCTCCGTGGCGGAAGCGCGACAGGAGTCCATAGCCCAAGAAGTGGTCAATCGCGTGGATTTTCTCAATCACGAGTTGAGAATCGCCCGTCGGCAGGAGCGCTACGAAAGGGCGCGCCGCGACTACGAACGCACCAGCGTCTATGCGGCCAAACCAGGTATCGTGGTCTATCGCAAAATCTGGAAACCCGGTACCGACGAAGAGGGCAAAGTCGCGGTCGGCGACCAAGTCTGGGGCGGTCGCGCCCTGCTCGAAATCCCGGATATGAGCAAGATGCAGGTGCTGTGCCTAATCGGCGAAATGGACATCGAGCAAGTGCGCGTCGGCCAGCGGGCCTACATCCGCCTCGAAGCCTTTCCTGGCCCAGTATTTAATGGGGTGGTATCCGAACTAGCCCCCATGGCCTCGCCCCAGCCCGGCGCGCCCGATATCCATGTCTTCGAGCTAGTCATCGACATTGACGAGCAAGACGACCGGCTCAAGCCCGGCATGTCCGCCGAGGTCGAAATCGTTCTCGAAACCGTTCCCGAGGCCCTCTCGGTGCCGCTGGGCGCGCTCTTCAAGCGGGAGGAAGGGCTAGTCGCTTTCCGCCTCGACAACGGAAAATTCGTGGAAGTGCCCGTAGTGATCGGGCCAAAAAACGCTACCGCCGCGGTCGTCACCGCTGGCTTGGCCGCAGGCGATATAGTCGCCCTGCAAAACCCTAATGCGCGTTGACGCGGAAGGGCTTTTATGACACAGATCAAACGCCGCTGGTGGATTCTCTCCCTGCTCTTAGTCCTCGTCTTGGGCGGGGCTTGGCTTGGTGAGCACCTGATGCACGAGGAAGCCGAATCCTCCATCCCCACCTATCCAGTCCAGCAGGGCGAGTTCGTCATCGAACTCAAGCTCAAGGGCGGCGAGTTGGAATCAGTAGAAGCCGAAAACATCGTCGCGCCCCGCGTTCGCGGCCAGCTCAAAATCGTCGAGTTGTTTCCCGATGG
>VXZF01000037.1 GCA_009845645.1 Gemmatimonadota bacterium
TCGCGGTTGATGGCGTGATTGATGGCGTGGCGGATCTGCGCATCGCGGAAGGGCTCCTCTAGGTTGTTGAATCCGAGGTTGACCGGCCACCAGTCAACATACCCGTAGGGCGGCGCTTCACCCGTCCAGGAAATGACATTGGCATTCTCATCGAGGGACGTTTTGATATTGGGGGGGCGCAGATCCAAAGAGATGTCGATGTCGTTGCTGATTAGAGCCTGAACGCGCTTGGCCTCGTCCATGTAGGGGAGAAAGATGAGTTGCTCGACTTCGGGCAAGGCATGGAAGCCGATCTCGGCCGCCCACCAGTCATCTCTCCTAATGAGAATGCGCTGCTGCGGAACCGACAGACTGAGGCGATAGGGACCGCTGACTACCGGCTGTCCCTCGCCGCAGCAATTCTCAAAGGTCTTGGGGTCTTCGCCTTCCCAGATGTGCTTGGGAACAACCACGATCCCGTTGAAGAAGCAGTTCGTCAGATAGTTGAACACAAAGCGCGGGTTGGGCTGCTTGAGTACGAACCGCGCGGTCAGCTCGTCTTCTACTTCCACGCGCTCGACCCAAGTCTCCATGTCGGTGGACAGGAATAGTTCGGGGGCGTTTTCCTTGAGAGCTGCGACTGTATAGGCCAAATCCGCGGCGGTCCACGGTGTGCCGTCGCTCCACGTTACGCCCTGCCGGATGTGGACCGTGACCTGCGTGAAATCTTGGTTGTACTCGTGTCCGGTGGCGATCCACGGGATGAGTTGGTCGTCCTCGTCGTAGGCGCTGTAGAAATACAGCGGTTCGTACAGGAAGTGCGCACCGGTGCGGGAGGACGAACCGAGGAGAAAAGGGTTGAAGGTATTGTAATCGACGATCTGTCCGCCGCAGGTATTTATGTCCGAGCAGTGGGTGACGAGGGTGCGTTCTCGCGGAATGGATGGGGTTCCCTCTTGGCCCGTCTTGCCCGGCCTCTCTTCCGCACAGGCCAGCAATCCCATGCTGCAAGTGAGAAACAGCCGGATCGCCGATTTCGATGCGATGAAAAGGAAGTTTGGTCTGATCGCCATAATTTGCTACAGGCCTCCAACCTCGAGCGAGAGGCGTCGCGTTCCCTCCCACTCCTTTAGTTCCGCTTGCGCACCGTCGTAGTCAATCCGTTCAACGCCGGCAAAGTCGCTTGGCACTTCGACGAGGAAAGTGATATACGATCGACTAATCGTCTCGCCTGCATCGATGTAGTCAAAGAGGGTGCGGCCAAAGATGCGCCCCTTCTCCACGAGGAAGCCGAAGGGGGTCCCCGGTCCCGTAGTACCGAATTCGAGACCCCGGGCAAAGGGACGGCCGTTGCGGATGTGCCGCCACGCTCTGAACCAAGGGTACTCAGCGGTCTTCCAAAGGTAGCCTAGGAGCAGGCCGTGCCCCGGCGCAGTGGCGGTGGTCCAGCCGTATTCATCGTCGATCACATAGACGACCACGGCCGGTTCTTGGTCGTCCACTAGTCGGCGCATGTCAACCGGCATCCCCGCGTCGAGCGCTTGAGGCCAGTACACGGCTGGCTCCTCCGGGTTTGGCATGGGACTGCTGAGCATGAATCCCTTGCGAGCATTGGCGTCCACCAGTGTGCTCTCGTCGAGGAAAGGCGGCCCAATCGTGGGATGTTGCACTATGTTGTATATGCGCCCTAGCGCGTTGTTATTAGTCACTTCCTCGCGAACACTGAAGTGTGTCCCCTCTAGCCGTACGACGCGCCGTACGTGCATCCCCGCCAATGGCAGATGGGTGCTCATTTCCGCCACTACGGCATCGCCTTGCTGCTCCGGCTCGCCGAGGAGTTCCCACATCCGGCTCGCCGCCTCGCCGTGGAAGGGCATGCCATTGGCCTGTTCTGCGGCCGACGGCCGACCCACGCGGTCCAGACACAGAAAGTGTCCGCGGTTGCGCGGCTCCAGCTCGCCGCCCTCGCCCTCCCACTTGAGCGGATTGATGCTGTTGGACAGCAGGTGAAAATCGACGATACCGCCGCCTGCGAGATCGATGGACAAATGCGCCAGCTCGCCGCGAAGAGTAATCACAGGCCGCTCAGCGCCTCCTGCTTCCCCTGTCCAGAGGCCAGGGACTATCAGCGCTACGGCTATCCATACTTTCATATATCCTCCTTTGACGATTGTGTCGCCATTTGTTGCGACAAAAGACTCTCATATCCTCACAGTTTTCTTGTCGTCCGCTTGCCAGCGGCAAAAGTCAGGGTACTCCCACGCTCACCCAATTGCCCACCATGCCCGTCAAGTAGTCTATAGCCATCCAACTCGCACCGCAGCTAATCTGTCCCGCGATCAGGCCGATGAAGAAGGGCCGTATGGTGCGATATAGACGCACCCCTCCATAGCGCACGATAAACAGCTTAAACAGCCAGCCGATCATAATACTGAACCAACCTACGCTGATCGGCAACGACGTGGCGATGGGTAATCCTAGATAGTGGAGTGGCCAGTTGATAAATCGGTGCCGGGCGTACATCAGTCCAGCCATGACTGTGCCGCCCAACCCCGCAAAGACGATCCGAGGCACGGTGATGTCGCCGCCGAGGGGATTTTGCAGCTTGTCTCCCACGAACCCGAAGACGGTCTGGGGTAATCCTAAGAAAGCCCAGCGCTGCAGATTGATTCCCCCATAAGTATAGGCGAGCCACACGGTCATCAGGCCCGAACAGATCGTTCCGATCAGCGCCGCCAGCACAATGGCACCTAAGAGGGGACGCGGCCGGCGAACGCCAATGCTGTCCATCATTTTCAGCGCGTGCATTACCGACGCCATCAGCGGGGAGCGGATCTCGGAACTCCAGGTGTAGGTGAAGCCTAGACTAGTTAGTCCCGTAGGCCCCACGAGCCCTGTCCCAAAGGTGTAAACTGTGAACACGGCTGGGACGAGCTGAGTCCGGGAAAAGCCGACTCCGCCTTCGGCGATGATCCGGGTCAGGGCGAAGAATGCGGCAAAGGCAGTGCCCACGAAGAAAGGCGTGAGCCACAGCGGCATCCCGCTAGCGTTGAGCCACAGACCCATGCCGACCAACCCAACCAATAGCGTAATCACCGCAGCCCGGTAGGACATGATCTCGTCCCTGTCATCCACGTGTGGGGCGGTGCCGAAGGCTTTGCCGAAGACCGA
>VXZF01000014.1 GCA_009845645.1 Gemmatimonadota bacterium
ACTACGACAACGATGGAGACGCGGACCTATACGTCACCAATCTGCGAGCGAATATACTCTACCGCAACGACGGCGATGCGGGTTTGGCCGAAGTGGGAGGCGAGGGCGGGGCGGCTGGTAACGCTTGGAGTACGGGTGCGGCATTTGGGGACTACGACCGGGACGGGGACGTCGATCTGTACGTGGCTGGCTACGCCGAGTTCGAACTTGGGGAAATTCCGCGGCTGGGCAGCCAGTGGAAAGGCGTCGATGTGTTCGTCGGGCCGCTGGGGTTGGCACCGGAGGCCGACTCATTCTACCGCAACGACGGAGGCTCCTTTGTAGAAGTCACTGAGGAGACCGGTTTGGCGCATCCAGAGCCGGGGTACGGTTTCGGGGTGCTCTTCGTCGATGTGGATGGCGATGGGGACGTTGATCTATACGTGGCCAATGACTCCACTCCCAATTTCCTGTGGCGCAACGAGGGGGATGGCACCTTCGCCGAGGTGGGGCTGCAAGCCCAAGTGGCGTATGGGGCGATGGGGCACTCGCAGGCCGGCATGGGTGTGGCGTGGGGTGATTACGACGGGGACGGTCGCCCCGATATTTTCGCGACGCACTTTGAGGACGACTACAATACGCTCTACCGCAACGAGGGAGCAGGTCTGTTTGCCGATGTGTCCGTCGCGGCGGGTCTGGGCAGGACCAGTTTTCACTTGGTGGGTTTTGGCACTGGATTTTTCGACCGCGACAACGACGGCGACCTAGACCTGCTGGTGGCCAACGGACACGTCTATCCGCAGATAGAGCGCTCGGGCAGCGGCACCTCGTACGCTCAACCCAATCAGCTCCTCAACAATCGCGGTGGCCGCTTCGAGTTGTTATTGCTCAGCTATGGCGACAGTCTGGGTGCGGCCAAGGTGAGTCGGGGGAGTGCGATTGCCGACTACGACAACGACGGCGATTTGGACCTTCTCGTCACTAATCTCGACGACCGACCTGCCCTTTTTCGCAACGATGTGGGGAATAGGCAGAACTGGCTGGGGGTCGAGTTGGTCGGCAGGGAGAGCAATCGGGGTGGGATTGGAGCCCGTCTGCGCTTGGCAGCCGGCGGCAAAGTGCAAGTCCGCGATATTATCAGTGGCAGCAGTTTTCTCTCCAGCGAGGATCCGCGAGCCCACTTTGGTTTAGGGCAGATTGAGACGGTGGATTCGTTGCAGGTGTGCTGGCCGAGCGGGGCCGTGCAGGTGTTGAAGAACTTGCGGATTAATCAGTATTTGGTCGTGGAGGAGAACGGGAGCGAAGTAGGGAGGCGCTGATAATAGGTCGGGCTAGATCGATCATGGCTCGTTTTCGTCATGGTGCCAAGGCCCAGTGGACCGCTTCGGCCGCCAGCCCCACAGCGCGGTCGATGTCTTCCGCCGCTATGTCTGGATGTGTCACCCAGCGGCAGAACCGCTCCGGCTCGAATCTGCCGGTTAATACGCCGTGCCGGGCCATAAAGTCCGACCAGGCTGCTATATCTAGGCGATCCTCCGTCACTTGCATGTAGAGAATATTCGTCACTACTCTACTGAGATCGACGGCTAACCCTTCGACGGAGTCGAGCCCTCTAGCCAGCCGCGAGGCATTCTCGTGATCTTGCACCATGCGCTCGCTCATGGTGTCCAGAGCTGCCAGACAAGCCGCGGCCACTACTCCGCCCTGCTTCCAGTTGCCCCCAAGCATCCAGCGATTGTGCCGCGCCTGTTCAATAAGCTCGCCCGAACCTACCAACAGGGCTCCGCATGGTGCCGCTAGAGCCTTCGATAGCCCTAGGGATACTGAATCGGCACAGGAAGCCAACTCCTGGGGCTCAACGCCCAGCCCGATGCAGGCGTTGAAGAACCGTGCCCCATCGAGGTGCACTGGCATCCCGCATTCCGCGGCCCACTCCGCCAACTCGCCCAGATGATCCATTTCGATCAAGGTGCCGCCGGGGGTATTGACGGAATTCTCTAGACAAAGCAGGCCTGGTTCCGGCCCTTTGATTTCCAATTCCTCGACAAGTAGCCGCGTGTTTCCCTCACACGTCTGGTCTGCCACTAGTGCAAATTCGACGCCAGCGACCCTCTGCATTGCTGCGGCCTCGTAGTCGAATATGTGAAAGCGCTCGCCCACGAGGATTGTTGCACCGGCTGCGACGTGAGACATCACGGCAGTTAGATTGGCCATGGTGCCGCTGTGTACGAAGAGCGCGGCTTCTTTGCCCAGCAAATGCGCTCCTCTTTCCTCCAACTGATTTATAGTAGGATCGTCGCGAAAATCGTCGTTGCCCACTTGGGCCTCAGCCATAGCTCGGCGCATGGCTGGCGTCGGCAGACTTGAGGCGTCACTGCGAAAATCGAGAATCTTGCTCAAGTATGGTTTCCTCCCCACGCAATCGGGCCCGCCCCGTTTGCGGTGTTCCTCAGATTGCAACTCCTTCGAGCCACGGCAAATCTACTTCAATGCCAAAGCCGGGCGCGTCGCTGGGCACGAGGTAGCCGTCTTGGATGGCTGGCGTGCCGGGCAAGAGGGTCATTTCGTGGAGCGGTACCCCGGGCGGGGACACGCTTTCCGAGCGCTCGCCCCAGACGATGGCGGGCATGGCAAAAGAAAGGTGCTGGCCGTAGGGGTAGTTCATGCCGCCGTGGGTGATGACCGAGACGCCCGCGGCCTCGGCGAGGTGGCAGATTTTGACCCCGGCCGTTATGCCCCCGACCCACAGCACGTCTGGTTGCAGGATATCGACGAAGCGGCCGTCGAGCGCTTGGGCAAAGGAGCGCGGCAAGTACCAGTGCTCGCCCGAGGCGAGGGTTTGCCACGGGAGCCGCTGGCGCACTTGGGCGTAGCCGATCCAATCGTCGGCGGGTAGGTAGTCCTCGATCCACTTTAGACGATAGGGGCGGAGCATCTCGGCGAGGCGGACTAGGTGCTCCACATCCTGCGACAGCCAGCAGTCGAGGCACAGTTCGATGTCGTCGCCGATGAGTTGGCGAGTGGTGGCCACGAGTTCCTCGATTTTTTTGAGGCCGTCGAGGCCGTCGGCCGCGCCCCACGGGGTGAAGAGTTTGGTCGCTTTAAATCCCAGTTCCATGTACCACTCCTGTTCAAACCCAGAAGCATAGCAGAAAATTTTGTCCTTTT
>VXZF01000281.1 GCA_009845645.1 Gemmatimonadota bacterium
ACACGGTGCAGTCGGGCGATACGCTGTGGGAGTTGGCCCGGCGCTTTGCGGTCAGCGTCGCCGACTTGCAGGCGTGGAACGGTCTTGAAACTGCGCGGATCAAACCCGGCCAACAGCTAACCGTGACCAACGAGCAAACGCAGATGTACACCGTGGTCTCGGGTGATACGCTGCACAGTATCGCCCGCAAATTCGGCCTCGCTCCCAGCGCTATTGCCCTCCAGAACAACATCGGCCTCTCGGAGACGCTACTGGCGGGCACGACTTTGCAAATCCCGAGGTGATATGATTGCGGTCCGCTATATTCTCTTGTTAGCACTGGCCTTCGTCCTGCAAACTACTTGGGTTGATTCTATCAAGATAGGGTCGGTCAAACCCGATCTCTTGATTGTGGCGTTGAGTTTCGTCGCGCTGCGCAGCGGGCCGGTGGTCGGGGCCTATACAGGACTGGGGCTTGGCATCTTCCAAGACCTCTATATGCCCGCCGACCTCGGGGTCAACGCGCTCGCCAAGTCGCTCATCGGCGCGGTCTTTGGCTACAGCCATACTCACATGGTCTCCGATAGCATTCAAGTGCAGGCCGCGATGATTTTCGGTGCTGTGATCTGCCATGATCTTATCTACTATGTGTTTACTAGCGCCGATGTGCCCTTTGAGGCGGTCAAAATTTTGGGCCGCGCTTTGTACACGGGCCTGATAAGTGCGGTTTTCTTAACCGGCTTGCTCATCAAACGCTATCTCTTTCCCGCTTGATTATGCAACATCCACTGCCACAAGATGAGCGCCTGCCCCTCAAACTCCTCCTCGCGCCCGTCATCTTGCTGTTCGCGATTTTGCTCCTGCGTCTGTTCTATTTGCAGGTCGTCACCTCGGCCGACTACGCCCGCGAGTCCGAGGAAAACCGCATTGCTCAGCGGCGCGTCAAAGCCCCTCGCGGGCTGATCTACGACCGCGATGGACGCATATTGGCCCGCACCCGGCCATTTTACACTGTCGCGTTAGAACGCACCACGCGCAAGGACTTTGAGGCAGCCACCGCAGCGTTTACAAGGGCCATCGGGGATATAGAACTAGACGGCGAATACAGTCGCAAATACCGCACCATCCGCCTCAAGCGCGATGTTGATTTTCGCACAGTATCGATCGTAGAAGAGCGGCTCAAGGCGGATTGGCCCCTGCTCGACATTGAAATCGAGACCCAGCGCTACTATCCCTATGGTACGGCCGCCGCTCATTTGCTCGGCTATATCGGCATCATCCGCGACCAAGATCTCCAGGGGAACAATGAAAACGCCTACGTGCTCGGCGATTTTATCGGCAAGACCGGAATTGAGAAGGTGTACGAAAACAGCCTGCGCGGTCGCGACGGCATGATGTACGTCGAGATTGACGCGACCGGACGCACGGGGCGGGAGTTTCCAGAGCGCGATCGGCTTCCCGTGCCCGGTGCCCCTCTGCACCTGACCCTTGACTTGGAAGTGCAGCTAGCGGCCGAGCGCGCCTTGCCCGATAGTTTTGCTAGTGCGCTGGTCGCTCTTGACCCGCGCACTGGGGCCGTGCTAGCTTGGGCCAGTAAGCCGACCTTTGATCCCAACATTTTCGTGTCGTTCCAAGCCCAAAAGGAGCGGCGGCGGGTGTTGCAGAGCGAGACTGTGCTCCTCAACCGCGCTTTGCAAGGGCATTATCCACCTGGCTCGACGTTCAAGATGGTCAGTGCCATAGCCGCACTCGAAACGGGCGTCACCGATACGCGGAGCCTGTTTGAGCCTTGCTATGGTGCACTGCGGGTGGGTAGGAGCACGTTTCGCTGCCACAAGCGAACAGGCCACGGTAGTTTGACTCTGCTAGGGGCTATTGAGGTCTCCTGTAATGTTTACTTCTACCATTTGGCTCGGTTGATGAGCATTGAAACGTGGCACAAGTTCGGGGCCAAATTAGGCTTCGGCCAGCCTACTGGGATCACCTATCCCGGGGAAGCTGCTGGTCTCCTACCCTCGCGCCAGTACCACGAGGAGCGCGGCGGCTGGTCCTTTGGCCACTTGCTCAACCTCTCTATTGGTCAAGGTTCTTTATTGGTCACGCCCATGCAGATGGCCCGCTACGTGGCCGCCATTGCCAACGGCGGTTATTTGGTCACGCCATACGTCAGCGGCGATCCCCCTCGCAGCCAACGCATTGACGGCATTTCGTCGCGGACCCTCAGCATCGTGAGAAAGGCTATGCGCCGGGTGGTGGCCAGCGATACCGGTACCGGCCGCCAAGCGCGGGTTGACGGCGTCGCGATTGCGGCCAAGACGGGTACTGCGCAAGTGCCTAGTCGAGACGATGACGCTTGGATGGTGGCCTTTGCTCCGTACGAGAAGCCCGCCATTGCCATCGCGGCCGTGGTCGAAGGGGGTGGCAGTGGCGGGGCGCGAGTCGGCCCGGTTGTGCGCGAGGTCGTCAAAGCCTTTTGCATCCAAGAGGGTATCATTGAGCCAGAAGTGACCGAGATGGACACGCTTTGGGCTAACCAGGGAATGCCTTAACTCATGCGCTTGCTCCGCAGACTCGATGTTCCGCTCCTGATTGCGACTTTGGCGACCGTACTGATCGGTATCATCGCGATCTACAGTGCTACGTATCACAACGACTCTATCTCGGTGCAGAACGCTTGGATTAAGCAACTCCAATTCGCGATTTTGGCCTTTGCCGTAGCTATAGCCGTCGTCTATATCCCGGAAAAGGTTATTTACAGCGTGGCGTATCTGCTATACCTGTTCAGCATTGTGAGCCTAGTCGCGGTGTTGATGTGGGGCACGGGCGACGCTACTCGTTGGTTGCGCTTGGGACCGGTAATGTTGCAGCCTTCAGAACTGGCCAAGATCGCGACCATCATAGCGCTAGCCCGCTACCTGAGTGATCGCAACACCGAGCACATCAACTCCTTCAACAGCTTTCTCGGGGCCTTGTTTCTCGTATTGGTGCCGATCGCCTTGATTGTGCGCCAGCCCGACTTGGGAACCGCGATTTCTTTTGGCGCGCCGTTTTTTCCCATGCTTTATTGGGCGGGGATGCGCAAGTTTTTCATCTTCCTCGTCATCTCTCCGCTCATCAGCGTCTTCTGCTCTTTAGATCCACTGTGGCAACAGAATACTCCCTATGTC
>VXZF01000594.1 GCA_009845645.1 Gemmatimonadota bacterium
TCTCGCCAAGCGGCCTCGTCCGTGTCTAGCGACAGATTGAGGAAGACCAAGGGTTTATCCGCCGCCTTTCTCTTGATTCTGCGGAGATCGGGCAAGTCGCCGATACACGGCCCGCACCAACTCGCCCAGAAATCGAGCAGAACCACCTGCCCCTTGAACTGGCTCAGCGATACGGGCTGACCGTCGAGGTCGTAGAGGGTGAATTCGGGCGCGGGTTGCCCAGGTTGTAGTTTCAGGGCCTTATATAGGGCCACTTGGACGGCCTCGGTGTATTCCGGGTACGGATTATTCTCTTGGAACTCTTCCCACATGCGCTGGGCCAAGTCAAAGGCGTCGCTGCCGCGCTTGAAGCCACGAATCACCTCTCCAGCCAAAAACCAGTAGAGCACTCGCCCCTCCAGTTTTTCTTTAGCCTGACCGTATCTATTCGAAAAACTCCACGACCTCCGTTTATAGGTTCCTGTAGTTATTGAATCGAGTTGAGCTTGCACCGCTTCCGACAGACCAAGGCTCGATAGATCGATTCTCTCGGACAACTTGGGCCGCTGGGGGTGTTCGTACATCGAATCAAGTTGGGTACGGGCTGGTTCTGACAGCCACGATAGATCGAGTTTCTCAGATAGTTTGGGTGGCTCTTTCTTCAGAGAATCCTGCTTTATTTCGAGCGGCAAGTAGAACGTCAACGCTCCATCCGTCGTATCTACGCTAGCCTCCTCTATATCACTTGAAGTGAAGAAGCCATAGGATTTGGACTTTTCATGTAAGGAGTCGATTCGGGCTTGGGCTTTCTCTGAAAGACCAAACACCGATAAATCAAAACTCTGGGATAGCTTGGGACGTCTCTTCTTTTTGTACATTGAGTCGAGCCGGACCTGAGCATCCGACAACAAACCAACCGCCGACAAATCGACTATCTGCGACAGCTTGAGCGGTCCCTCCTTTTCGTACAGGGCATCGAGTTGGGCCAAAGTCTCCTCCGACAGCTCCAGATCCGATAGATCGTACATCTCGGACAAATTGGGCCGCCTAAATAGGTCGGACATCTTGTCTAACTCCCTAGGACCTGTGGGCGGCCGGCCAATGGATCCACTTCTGAATAGTAAGGCTTGCTCTATCTGTTCCCGCCGCTCCCAGTCCAAGGTCCGCACCAGAAACGTGTGATAGTCCATCGTGCCAATAGCCTTCTCATCGACTAGGGGAATTTCCTGCAAGAAGTCATAGTAGTCTGGGGGGAGATCTCTGTTCTCGTGGTCGTTGGCAAAGCGGTACTCCGTCGGATAGGAAATCATGAGATTGGCCCACTCGTAATTGAGGTGGGCTATCGCATAATCGACAAACCCTGGCGACAGCGCGTATTCTTTACTCCTTTCAGCCAGAAACTCAAACTGATCTCGACGCCGCTGATCTACTTGGCGCTTGAAATCCTCGGCCTCCAGACCCTCGTAATCCAGACGGGGACGACCAAATTCGGCCATCCACTCGGCCACTAAGCGATTATTGTCGGCCCCTATACCGCTAAATGAGGAGGAATCGGAAAAGCCCTCCTCCACGACCACGTGCAGACTGTCGTCAGGTTCGACGAAAAACATCGACCGCACTTCATTGTAATAGGCCCTGACGAGGGTCCCTCGAACGACAGGCAGCTCGAAGGCGAAGCGGTTCAAGCTATCGAGCACGACGCGCTCCTCGAAGTCTTCCAGCGCCGACGGCGACTCGTAGCCAAATGTGATTTCCCGCGACGTTGGATCTCGGATTTCTCCGGTGATGATCGCAATTGATGGCTGGTTTTGAGCGCTGGCCAGACAAGCGCTCGACGCTATCAGTATGGCAATTCGGAGGCTACAATATGCGTTCGTCATGGGGTCTCCATTTAGTTAGGGCCTGCTCAAGGGACGCTTCGGCCACAATCCGGCTAATCCCAATAAAGATCAACAGCGCCAATCCAATAAACACCGCCACCACCTATAATTGCACCCCCATCAGCCACAGCCACCATCGTCCCCACGCCAGCCAGCAAGACAGACCGCACCACAATACGGGATGATCTCATTCGCAAAGCGCAGAGTTCTCACAAGCCCTGCTCGATCATCGTTACAATGCTGTATGTATCTCTTATCTTTCAGCTACCCATACGCGCCGTGATCGAGGAAGCCGAGCAACCTTTTCAACCGGGGATTCGCATTTTCGTACACATGCGGCGGCATCTGGTAGTTCATAAACGGGTAGTACTTGTGCCCAACGATCCGGCGCGCATACGTCATCTGCGTGATGTACCGCGTGCGGTCGCTGCGGTTCGGCCCGCCGCGATGCCACACTTGGTTATTGAACATGACGACGCTTCCCGCCGGAGCGCTGTTGTGGACGATTTGCTCTTCCCACTCAGAGCCCTCGATTTCGACTGGCGGTTTGCCGAGTAGGTGCGTTTTCGGAATCACTTCCGTCCCGCCGTGCGCCGGCGTATCCACATCGGTCAGATAGTAGTTGGCCGTGAAGAACAGCACCGGGAGATGGATGTTCGGCGGCGGCTTGCCGTCTGTGACGACGTAGTGCGGAGCATCGTCTTGATGCCACGTCGAGAGACCTCCGCCTGGAAGCGTCTGGAACGAGTTGTTGTGAATCACGTGGCAATTCGGTGCCACCAGTTCCTCTGCGAAGCTCACAATCGGCTCGAGATCGAACAGGCGCAGGTTCGCTGCGCTCGTCTCGAATAACCGATGAGCCAGCTTCGTGCGCTCGCCGTAGTTGTTCAGTCCATTCGGATTGTCCGCCAGCGCCCGGTCCAAATCGGCCCGCAATTGCGCACACCAATCCAGCGGCAGGACGTTTTTAACGAGCAGATACCCCTCGCGGTGAAATTGCTCGACCCACTGGGCGATCTGTTCAGTGGATTGTTTGACCCCGGCGAGGGGCAGTTCTTTTGGCATTTTTGGCAATCCCATGTTTTGTGTACGAGGCCGATTGGCGCGCCGCAGGACGATGCCTTTCTTTCCTAAGTGTATATAGCCAAAATCTGGTACGGTAGCTACCTAACCCACAGGAGACGCCATGTACATCCAAGACCAACTCCCCCACGACCGCGTCACCGACGACAACCTAAGCTACTACAAAGCCATTGGCGTCGATTACCTAACCG
>VXZF01000200.1 GCA_009845645.1 Gemmatimonadota bacterium
GCGAGGATCAATCGTGAAAGTTTTGCTGCTATCGCACCTCTACCCCAACGTCATATCTAAGCTCTCCGGAAGTTTTGTCCACAATCAGGCGCGTTTCCTCCAAGATCATTGTCAACTAGAGGTAGTGGCACCCGTGCCTTGGTTTCCCCTGCCGGGATTTGGGTTGTGGAGTGCCTACCGCCATGTCCCACGCTGCGAAGTGGTGGACGGAATCGAGGTACGACATCCCCGCCGCTTCGCCGTACCGCGGCGGATTTTTTTTACTCAGCAGTGGCGTTTTCACCTCAAGGCTTTGCGCAACGCTGTTGCGGATGTGCCGGACATCATCCACGCACACTGCGCCTATCCCGACGGTCGGGCCGCTGTTGAGTACGGTTCACAAACCGGCCGGCCTGTAGTCATCACGGTCCACGGTTCAGACATTAAGATCCTACCCAAGCTCAAGTCCCAATGGCGGCAATTGATCGTTGAGGCCCTAACGCAAGCCGCGGCCGTTATTGTCGTCAGCCAAGAGTTGCGCCGCGAGGTGATGCAATTGGGCGTCCCGGCCGATAAGGTTCGCTACATTCCCAATGGCGTTGACTGTCGGCTCTTTTCGGCGACCAAGTCGCACCATCTCGATAAAGAAAAGTGGCACCTACTCTATGTGGGCCGATTTGTCGAGGCAAAGGGATTGCGCGTCTTGCTATCGGCATTGGCTAAAGTGCGCAGTCAGGGCCGCGATGTCTCGTTGACCTTGATCGGCGGCCATCCTGCGACTGGGACCGCCGATCCTTTCCTACCTCAAGTCAACGACTTGAACTTGGCTGAACATGTGTCGTTTGAGGATGCGGTGCCGTGGGAGGAACTACCCCCCTATATGGCTGCCGCCGATTTGTTTGTCTTGCCCAGTTTTAGCGAGGGCCTGACCACGTCGCTAGTGGAGGCCATGGCCTGTGGCCTGCCCGTGGTCGCCACGCGCTGTGGTGGGCCAGAGGAGGTCGTCAATGAGGAGATCGGACGGCTAGTGGCAGTCGGCGACGCGGAGGACTTGGCGGCGGGCATCCTCGCGGTGCTAGACGAATACGGCCGCTACGACCGCGCGGCGATCCGCCGACAGGCCGAGGAACGCTACGACTATCGCCGGGTGGCGGCTCGCATTTGGGCACTCTACGAGGAAGTGCTAGCCAGATAATGTCCGCAGGTTCCCAACGCTGGTACCAATCCCGGACAACGCGCGGTACACGGTTGCATAAATGGATACAAATGACGAAAATATAACGAGATAAGATACACCTTCTACCGTTAGAATCCCATGCTCGTCGCCATTTTTTGGGCCGCTTTATTCCTCGTCGTCTATACCTATCTGATCTACCCGGTTTTGCTCTGGCTCTTGGCGGCTGGCCGCAAGATGCCCGAGTATGCGCCACTGAGCGAATGGCCTGGGGTGTCGCTGATCATTGCCGCGCACAACGAAGAAGGCGTATTGCGCGCCAAGTTGGAAAATGCGCTGGCCATGGACTACCCGGCTGAGCGGCTCAACATCATCGTCGTCTCAGATGCCTCGACCGATGACACCGACCGCATTGCCGCTGAATTTGCCGCACGCGGGGTGCGGCTGCACCGGCAGGAGGTCCGCGGTGGCAAGACTGAGGCGCAAAACGCAGGGGTGCGCTTGGCGCGGGGGCAGTTTGTCGCGTTTTCTGACGCCAACAGCATGTACGCGCCTAGTGCGCTCAAGCGGCTGTTGGCACCCTTTGCTGACGAGCGGATCGGCTGCGTTTGCGGCGAGTTGCAATACGCCAACCCGGAAGATCAAGGCGCGGGCAAGGGCGAAGGCCTGTACTGGCGCTACGAGCAGTTTCTCAAGCGCCGGGAGAGCTTGCTCAGCTCTGCGCTGGGCGCTAATGGGGCGATCTACGCGCTCCGGCGCGAGCTATTCGTCGAGCTACGCGGCGATATTATCAGCGACTTTGTCGCTCCTCTGCACGCTTGGCGGCGCGGCTTTCGCATTGCGTACGAGCCAACGGCTATTGCCACCGAGTACAGCAGCGGTCGCTTTGGCGACGAGTTCCGCCGCCGCCGCCGCATTGTCTCGCGCTCGCTCTACGGGCTGTGGACCGAGGCTGGCGTGCTCAACCCGTTCGCACACTTTTTTTTTGCGTTTCAGATGTTTTCCCACAAGCTGCTCCGCTGGCTCGTGCCGGTGTGGCTGTTGGTGGTGCTCGCGGTCAATATCCCGTTGGCCGCGAGCGAGTACTACGGCCTCTTGCTCGCGCTGCAAGTGGCTTTCTACGGCTTGGCCGCTTTGGGCCTCTTGCTACCGGAGTGGCTCGGGCGCTATTGGCTTTTCTACGTGCCGGCCTATTTCACCGCTACCAATTGGGGTACTCTGCTGGGACTGCTGAGCTTCCTAATGGGCCGCCGCCACCGCGTCTGGCAGCCCGCGAGGTAGAGCGTTTATGTCGCGCCTGAAACGCATTGTCCTGCTGTTGTTGAGCGACACTGTCGCCGTTAGTTTGGCATCGGTTTTCTTTGTTTGGATGAAGTTGGCCGGCGGCGGGCTGGAGATCGTTCGCCACAATTACGAGCGGCTCTATCCAGACGCCGTGGATGGGCCGACTTTCTGGTATGCGCTGGGCTATTACTCGGACGTGCTGCCGTTGATAAGCGGCTGCTGGCTGCTGCTGTTCCTGTTTTTTGGCTTCTACCAATCCTCCCTATCTAGCTCGCGCTTCGACGAGATGTACGAGGTCCTCAAGGTCGTTACCTTGGGCATCTTGCTGGCCATGGTCGCTACCTTTGACCGCGACATCCGCCTCACTCGATTGCTGGTCTTGTTCTACTGGCTGGGCATGGTCGCGCTGGTAGCGGGTGGGCGAGTGCTAGTGCGCAGCTTTGAGCGGCAGCTCTTGCTGCGCGGCATTGGCCTTAGGCGCACGGCTATTGTGGGCGTGAACGCGCGAGGCGTACGGTTGTTGCGCGCGTTGCGTGCGGCACCGGCGCAGGGGTATGAGATCGTGGGCCTTGTGCGGGCGCACGGCGAGAAAGATCGCGGGGCCATTGACGGCCTGTCCGTGCTCGGCTCAGTAAGTGATCTGCGAACCATCCTCGCGGCCGAGAGCATTGAGGCCGTACTCATCGCCCTGC
>VXZF01000761.1 GCA_009845645.1 Gemmatimonadota bacterium
TCCCATTTGCACAATCGTTCCCGCCGCTTTCGCCTCATGCCAAATGGCCAGCACACTCGGCAGCCAAAACTCCATCGTCACGTTCGTTTCGCTGGCGATCAGCGCCTCCATGAGCGGGATGGTCGTGCCGGGAACGGACGCGGTTTCATACCCGTATCCCTTCTCCAGAATCGTGCGGGCCACCGCGTTCTGTAGCAACGCCGTGTTCCAATTCAGGTCCGAGAAAATCAGTGTTGTCTGCTGCGGGGTCTCCGTCGAGGCCGGGTCGCTGTCTCCACAGGCCCAAAGCGCCAGCACGACAAGCACCCCTGCCAACATCCCCACCGGTCTCATCAATGTCCGCTTCATGTAAACTCTCCTTATAGGGTTATGCTCGCGGCCAGCAGCCGTCGAGAAAGCACAGGGCGCAATCTACGTGCTCTGCGGATGGTTCTCTGCGTCTAAAAGCGACTTTTGAGCCGTCCCCAGGACTGGTCTGCAACCGCCGTAGAAGCGGAGCCCGGATAAAAGCCAGAGCCCAAGACAAAGTCTTGGCCGAGAGCAGCATAGGGGATGGCGTAGCCCACTTTAGGCGAGCCGATTTCTTCGTCTCCTTCTACCAGTGGATCGGGCCAAAGATATTCGACGTAGCCTCCTCCTTCGGCGGCCACTGCGATGAACTCTTGGAGAATTTTGACTCCGTTGGCGTCTTCGAGGTCGATCATGTTTTGGCCCTCGAGGTCTGGATTATCTCCGTGGAGTAGAAAGGTGCCATCCGTGGAAAAAACAAAGAGGTAGATGGACCCCTGCTTCCAAGGTCCTTCGGTTCTAAATTCCTGCAGGACAGCTAGGTACTCGGCAAGGCTCGTGGCCTTATCCGCGTGCGCCTTCGCCGCGAGTACAAAGGCTTTCAGGGTTTCTCGGTCCACTACATCGGCGGCCGTTACCTCTGCGTCTTGGGCGATAGCCGGATGCACGGCGGGCAAGAGGCCGGTCAGTGCCAGCATGAGTACTACTTTTAGACGTTTCATGATGATCTCCTTTGATAGAGGGGCGGGCGACCGCCCCAGGGTATGGGGTTGCCACCTTGCGCTTACCTTTCCTCCAAGCGGCGGCAACCTCTGCGGTGGGCCGCCGGTGCCGCGCCTACCTCCCCCCAGAGATGGGCGCGGCTGAATGGACGGGCTGACGGGTGGGTTAGGGCCTCCATTGCTCGGCACGCTCAAGAAAAACCGCTGGATTGGCGCGCCACTCTGGATAGCCAATGCGCCGGTTGTCGGTCAGATAGTTGATCTTCTCATCCAGGCAGGCCGCCAGCTCGGTGTCGTCGGCACCCAGCGCGAATCCGCCTGGCTCGGCGGCCTCGTCGAGGGCTGTGACCACCAACGAGCTATCGGAAGCGTAACCGGCATCGCGGTTGCCGATTTCGCCGCGGGCGATGGCATCGATCTGGCCGCTTTGGAGGGCTTCTAACAGTTCCGCCTCGCCGGTTTCTCCTCCCAGATAGATCACTTGCGGCATGTGCGCTTCGGGCGGTATGAGTCGCTGTCGGCCGACCAGGTTGGCCGATGTGCCAGCGGCGGTGATGGTGTAGGAGGCCGTGCCATCGGCTACCAGCTCGCCCTCTGGCGTCTGGATGCGCGTGAAAGCGGCGAGGACGCCTTGGGCATCGACTAAGCCGGTCAGTTCCAACAGGCGGAACTCGCCGGTGGTGCCGCCCAGCACTCCTACCCGTGCTTGGCTGGTCAGGTCGCTGTAGTGGGCAAACCGCGCCGCGTCGGCGGCTCGCACGAGTAGGGATTGGCGAAAGGCGATGTGGCCGGACGTAAAGGTTACCACTTGGTCGCCGGCGGCATTGCGGGTGCGAGCGTCGATGATGGTAATGCCGCCGCCGACCAAATCGAACTCCGGTCCGGCTGCTTGGAGCCATATATCAGACCACTCGGCAATGCCTTGGCGCGCGAAGGACAATCCCGCGCCGTCCATAGCCGCCAGCGCGGTCAACAAGTCCGCCTCATACCCGAGATGTTCGTCGAACCCGGCGCTGCTGGGATCGGTGTCGGCGCTGTAGCTGACCGGTGCGAAAAAGGCATAAACCCCACGCGTAGCACCTGCTCGTCGCCGCAAGCGGCCCCCGGAGCGTCCCCGGGCGACGAGCAGGTCGCCCCGAAGAGTGCCAAGGATGTGAGGAATACACGCATCTGAAGCCCTTTTCTAATTAGAATGTTAGTGGACGAACTGACGCTTAACCGGCTGTTCTTCCCCGTTCTTCTTCTTCACAGGCAACTGGCATCCCCTTGCGCTGTCAGCCCGTCCAATCAGACCGCCTCGGCGGCGGCTTTAGCTTCCTCGATAGACTCCAGTTCATCGCCCTCGGCGATTGCAATGCCGTCTTTCCAGACGGAAAACCAGTAGGTCAACGGCTCGTGGCCATTGTTGCCGACGATCAGGGTCTTGCCATCTTCTTTGTGCCAGTACCAGCGCTGCACCTGGGCTGAGTAATTCCATTGGGTCTCAGTCATGGCGGCACACCGCCTGGAGCAGCTTGAGTAGTCCCCATGCCAGGACGATCCAGATAAAACGTAACATGGCCTCCTCCGTGATTTAGGTGAGCGGGCGACCCAAGGTAGGTTTAAGGTCGCCTGCCCGGGCTGCCGGTGTGGGGGTGGGTAGCGCACCCCCTGCAGCCTATTCAGCGATCCATCGCGCCAGCCGGATCAAGACGTAGAAGAAGAGGCAGTAGAGCACAAAGAAGAGCACGTAGTGCTTGAAAAAGTCTCTCCACTTCACGCCTTTTTCCGATAGGTCTTGGGCCTGTTGGCTTGTTCAGAGCAAGCCATAGCGCAAAATAATGCGCCTGTAAAAAGCAACAGAAGGGGTTCCATCATCTGCCTTTATCCTTTATTTGGTAGCAGCATGGCGCGCTCCTTCTTGGGTGGTGGCGGTAGAGCCGGGGAGGGTAAAGCCGATTGCTTTAGCTATCGGTGGCATTACCCAGTCTCTCTAATATCTCCAGCATCTTGCGCTGGCCGTCTAGCACCTTTTTGAAGTGGCCTTCGAGGCCGTCCTGCTTGGACTCGATGCGTGCCAGACGTTTGCTGTGGTCCTCCTCGATGTGACCCAGCTTGCTCTTTATGGTGGTAAAGA
>VXZF01000288.1 GCA_009845645.1 Gemmatimonadota bacterium
TCGCCTTTGACCGGCGCGGGCATCGCATCGGCTGGGGCGGCGGCTACTACGACCGCTTTCTAGCGCAAGTACAAGCCGTCAAAATAGGGCTGTGCTACGACGAGCTAGTCCTAGACTGCATTCCCGGCGAGCCGCACGATGTCCCCGTGGACCTGGTCATCGCCGAAACCGCCATTCACCAAGGAGAGTCTGCATGATCTACGAACTGCGCATCTACCGCTTCCACAGGGGAGCTGACAACAAAAAGAAATTCCGCGCCGGCTTTGCCAAGGCGCGCCGTTTTATGTCCAAATACGGCGTGACGTTTGTCGCCGCGTGGGAAAATCCCGACCGCGACGACGAGTTCATCTGGATTCGCTCCTTCCCCAACGCCAAGGCCCGCGACAAAGCCATTGACGCGTATTACGCCAGCCCGGAATGGGCCAAGATCGTCGATCAGATCCGGCCGCTAATCCGTCGACGGGAAGTGCGAGTGATGAAAGCATTGCCTTATTCGACCCTGAAGTAATGTTCCGCATCGGCCCAATAACCGCTGATCCCGGCATCCTGCTCGCGCCCATGGAGGATGTCTCCGAGCTACCGTTCCGCCTGATTTGCAGGGAGCTGGGAGCCGACATTGTCTATACCGAGTTCGTCAATGCCGAGGGGCTGCTGCGCGAAGATCCCAACGGGCCGCGCCGCGCTTTTCGCAAACTGCGCTTTGCAGAAGCGGAGCGGCCCTTGGCGATCCAGCTCTACGGCGCGGCCTCGCTGTCTATGGAGAAAGCCGCTGAGATCGCCAGCGCGCAGCATCCAGACTTCATCGACATCAACTGCGGCTGCTGGGTGAGCAATGTGGCGTTGCGCGGGGCCGGGGCCGGGCTGTTGCGCGACTTGCCGCAGATGAAGGAGGTCGTCTCGCGCGTCATCGGCGCAACGCACCTGCCGGTGACCGTGAAGACGCGCCTCGGCTGGGACCAGCAGAGCATCCGCATCGTCGAGGTTGCCCAAATGCTCGAAGATCTGGGCGTGCAGGCGCTGGCCATTCACTGCCGCACCCGCGCGCAAGGCCACAAGGGCGCGGTGGCCTACGAGTGGATACCCAAAGTCAAAGCGGAGGTCTCCATACCGATCATTCTCAACGGCGACGTAACCTCGCCGCAGATGGTCAAAGATGCCTTCGACAGCACGGGATGCGACGGGGTGATGATCGGCCGCGGTGCCATCCGCCACCCGTGGATTTTCCGCGAGTCCCAGCACTACCTAAAGACGGGTGCGCTCTTGCCTGAACCAAGCTGGCAGGAGCGCGCCGATCTGTGTCTCAAGCACCTGCAACTGGCCGTTGAACACGACGGCCCGCAAGGGGCGCTGGTCGGCACGCGACGCCACTACGCCGGGTACTTCCGCGGTTTGCGCGGCGCGGCGCAGCTCAGAGCCGAACTGGCCAGCTACAAGGAGCTAGCCCCCTTGTTGGATCGCCTCGCCGAACTGCGCGATACCGATCCAGAACGCCTCGCCGCCTGATTCCCATCCCGCTGCAATTTCCGCTCTCGTTTAATTGGGTACGATGTATTGATTTTTTCTATTAATTACATAGCAATAATTAATTTGCCCAATGAATAGAACGCTCTACTTTATTCTGCGGCGAATGACATAACTCTTCCATACAAAAGGAGACTCCTGTGAACCAACCTGAATCCATCGCCCCGGCCACGGGCAAACTCGGCGTCCTAATTCCCGGCATGGGCGCTGTGGCCACCACGGTTATCGCCGGCGTCGAAGCCATCAAAGCCGGCATCGGCCAGCCCATCGGCTCGCTGACCCAGATGGGCACCATCCGCCTAGGCAAGCGCACCGAAGGACGCTCGCCGCTCATCAAGGACTTCGTGCCTTTGGCCGACATCGACAGTTTGGTCTTCGGCGGCTGGGACGTCTTTCCAGAGGATGCCTATGACTCGGCCATCCACGCTGGCGTCTTGGACCAGAGGCTGCTCGACCAGATCGCAGACCCGCTCAAGGCCGTCAAGCCGATGCCCGCGGTTTTTGATCGCAACTACGTGCGCCGCCTCGAAGGCTCCAACGTCAAAAGCGCCAAGAGCAAGTGGGATGCTGTGCTAGAAGTGCGCGAAGACATCCAGCGCTTCAAGGCCGACAACGGCGTCGAGCGGCTGGTGATGATCTGGTGCGGCAGCACCGAGGTTTTCATGCAGCACCACGAAGTACACAACGAGATCGAAAGCCTCGAAAAAGCCATCCAGGAAAACCACCCGGCCATTCCCCCGAGCATGATCTACGCGTACGCCGCGCTGCAGGAAGGCGTGCCCTTTCTAAACGGCGCGCCGAACTTGACCGTGGACGTCCCGGCCATGGTCGAATTGGCACGGCAAAAGGGCGTGCCCATCGGTGGCAAGGACTTCAAGACCGGCCAGACCCTGATGAAGACCCTGCTAGCCCCGGGTCTCAAGGCGCGGATGCTCGGCGTGCAGGGCTGGTTTTCGACCAACATCTTGGGCAACCGCGACGGCGAAGTGCTCGACGACCCCGATTCGTTCAAGACCAAGGAAGTCAGCAAGCTCGACGTGCTGGAGTTCATCTTGCAGCCCAACCTCTACCCCCAGCTCTACGGCGATATTTACCACAAGGTGCGGATCAACTACTATCCGCCGCGCGGCGACGAGAAAGAGGGTTGGGACAACATCGACATCTTCGGCTGGATGGGCATGCCCATGCAGATCAAGGTCGATTTCCTCTGCCGCGATTCGATTCTCGCCGCGCCGCTGGTGTTGGACTTGGTGCTGTTTGCCGACTTGGCGCAGCGCTCGGGAATGGCGGGGATTCAGGAGTGGCTCTCGTTTTACTTCAAAAGCCCGATGACCGCACCCGATCTCTACCCCGAGCACGACCTCTTCATCCAGCTAATGAAGCTCAAGAACACACTGCGCTTCTTGCAGGGCGAAGATCTAATTACCCACTTGGGTCAAGAGTACTACGACTAGGTGCTTGGGCGATAGGTAATATCATAAGCCTCATCGAGAGGCCATATATGGTCTTTTTATTATTTGGTCCATATATGGCCTTTTTTTATTTAGAGCGTTATGTAATATGATTTATTATACATAGTCTCATATACATAGTCTCATATACCG
>VXZF01000296.1 GCA_009845645.1 Gemmatimonadota bacterium
GCTGGAGAATTGCCACATTGAGCGGGGGATCATCTGCGAAGGCTCGTACATACGGTCGGCCCGGATCGAGCGCTCAGTGATCGGGATCCGCTCGGTGATTGGGGAGAATTGCCAGATTGCCAACACCATCATCATGGGTGCTGATTCGGATGAGTCGCCGGCCGATCGAGCGCGCAATACGGCCCAAGGCATTCCAGATATGGGGATTGGCACCAACAGCACGATCACTGGGGCGATTATAGACAAAAACGCGCGCATCGGCGAGCGGGTTTGCATCACTAACAAGGAGCGAGGCACTGAGGCCGATGAGACTAATTACTACATCCGCGACGGGATTGTGGTTGTACCTAAGGATGCGGTGATTCCGTCGGGCGCTGTGGTGTAAAGAAGCGAGTGGGAGTACGAAAAGAGGGACGGGGTTTTACACCCGTCCCTCTTTTTTGTTGTCCTATGCAGAAGTCCTATTTGAGCAAGGTCATTTTTTTATGCAGGCGGTTACAAGGGGTCTGGAGGCAGTGTCTCTATCGTAGGATGCAGGAGGAAAACGTCACCATTTTGTAACAATTCTGTGACAAAAGCGTCGCATGGCGAGGCCATTTTGTACACAGGACAAGAAAAACGCCAAGAAAGGGAGGATTGCAACACGGATGAAAAAAATGATGGCGTTTGTAACCCTGATGTTGGGCTGGGTCTTTGCAGCGCAAGCACAAGAGGGCAAGGTCAAGGGCCTTATGTTTGGCGACTACTACTATGTATTCGCCGCCGATGAAGCCGACACCAAGCATACCCCCAAGCGCAATGCTTTCCAGTTCCGCCGTCTGTACCTCACATACCAGAGCGATATCGCCACTGACTTTGCGATTCGCTTTCGCCTTGAGGCTAAGGACGCGGGGTTTGCCCAAGGTTCGAAGATGGAACCCTTCGTCAAGCACGGCTACTTACAGTGGAAGAAAGGGCTAGGCGATGCGGACATATACCTAGGGCTTTCGGGGACGCCGACTTGGGCGGTCGCCGAAAAGGTCTGGGGCTATCGCTCAGTAGCCAAGACCGTACTTGATTGGAATAAAATCGGCTCTTCAGCCGACTTGGGCGCGGCCCTCAAGGGCGCGGCAGGTCGGCTGAGCTACCACCTGATGGTCGGCAATGGAACCGGACAGGGGCCGGAGGACGACCACGGCAAGAAATTCTATGGTTCGTTGAGTTTCAAGGCTGCGGACCAATTGATATTGGAAGGCTATGCGGACTTTAATGCGAGGGCAGCCGGTCTCAACGAGCGGACCTTCAAGGGCTTCGTCGGCTGGCAGGGAGTGAGGGGTAGTGCGGGGTTGGAGGTCTTCTCGCGCACCAACGAACTGGCCGGCGATAACGGCGACGACCATGTCATCGCTGGGGTCTCGGCCTTCGGTTCGCTGCCGCTAAATGCCGCGTTCAAAGGCTTTGGCCGGTTCGATATCGTCTCCCACGACGCTGAGGATACTAGCGATTTACTCTTTATCACCGGCCTTGACTACGCCGCTGCTACAGATGTCCACCTGATGCCCAATGTGCTCATCGAGTCGTCCGCCGGCCGCGATGCCAATGTTCAAGGACGGCTGACCTTTTACTACAAATTTTAGCCGTGCTGTAACGTATTGTAACGCAAGTTTCATCCATGAGACACGTAGATGCAACATAAATCCCGCAATGTTACCTAACATGAGGAATGCAAAGATAAAAAAAAGATGGAGCGGAGTGGTGCTGATGTGTTGGGTATTCGCCGCTGGCGTCCAAGCGCAGACCATAGCCGTTGATGAGCGGATCGCGCCCTACGAGAAGGTGCGCGGTCTGGCCGGCAACGCCAGCAGCATTGGCTCCGATACGATGAACAACATGATGGCACTCTGGCTGGAGGCCTTCCGCAAGTACTATCCCAACGTCAAGATCCAGATCGAGGGCAAGGGATCGAGCACCGTGCCGCCGGCCCTAATCGAAGGTACGGCTCAGTTCGGACCGATGTCGCGGCCGATGAAGTCGAGCGAGGAAGACAAATTCGAGCAGGCTTTCGGCTACAAGCCAACGCCCTTGCGGGCTGCGCTGGACGCGCTGGCAGTTTTCGTCAACAAGGACAATCCCATTGAGGGCCTGAGCTTGCCGCAAGTCGATGCGATTTTTTCCAAGACCCGCCGCAGTGAGTTCCCCAATGACATGACCACTTGGGGCCAGTTGGGGCTGGATGGGGATTGGGCCAAGGCTCGGATCAGCCTCTACGGCCGCAACTCGGCCTCGGGTACCTATGGCTTCTTTAAGAAGCAGGCCCTGTTCAAAGGCGACTATAAGGACGAGGTGAAGGAGCAGCCCGGCTCGGCCTCCGTAGTCCAAGGCATCACCGAGGATCGCTTCGCCATAGGATACAGCGGCATTGGCTATCAGACCTCGGGTGTGCGCGTCTTGCCCTTGGCCAAAACCGAGGGACAAGAGTTTAAACAAGGGTCTATGGAAAACGTACTGAATGGCTCTTACCCTCTCGGGCGCTTCCTGTACATTTACATGAACAAGGCCCCCGGCCAAGCCATGGACCCGCTAGTGAAAGAGTTCTGCAAGTTTATTTTTTCCAAAGAGGGTCAAGAAATCGTCGTCAAGGATGGTTATATGCCCGTGCCGTTTGAAGTAGTACAAGCCGAATTGGCCAAGTTGGATATCTAAGGACGCAAGTGCGTGGGCGAAAAGCCATATAAGCGCGGGATCACGCCGCGAGCGCGAATCTTCGACTGGCTGGCTGGGCGCTTTATCTCCGTTGGCGGCATTGGCATTATCGCCGCCGTCATGGGGATATTCTTCTTCGTCCTCTCCGAGGCGTGGCCCCTGTTTCGCTCCCCAGAGGTAACAGCAGAAAAAACACACCAAGTGGTCGGCCCGTTCGCCATTGGGCTCGACCCCTACTATCAGACCGCTTATGCAGTCGGCCCCCAAGGGGTGGATTTGTTGCGGTTGGACAATGGCCAAGTCATCCGCCGCGAACGGCCAGCCGAGCTGACGGGCCGCAAAGTAACGGCTGCACAGCGGATGCCAAACGACGTTTTGGCACTGGGTACGGACGACGGTCATTTGCTAGTGGCGCGGATTCGTTTCCAACTCGATTACAGC
>VXZF01000056.1 GCA_009845645.1 Gemmatimonadota bacterium
GCGAGCCGCCGAGCGGGATAGCAGCCAGTGCGCCAAGCCCAAAAGAGCGCGACGGCAGTGGCACCGAGGAAAAGCAAGCCATCCGGACGCGTCAGATATATCCCGACGACGGCAGCGGAAATGACTAAAGGCCATCTCCGGTAGCTAGGAGAAACAAAAGCGCAAGCCCAGGTCCAAGCGAGGACCGTGCAACCAAACAGCGCCGTTTCCAAGCCCGAACTGCTCCAAGCCAAGAAGGTGCGATTGGTGACCACCGCGAGCAGCAAGAAGGAGAGGAAGACCAAGCGATAGGGGCGCAGCCTAGGCGACCAAGGCAAGCGCAACAGCATCTGCGCCGTGATGTACAACGAGCACAAGGCAAAACACAAGGCGAGATAGTTAGCCGCTGCGGGAGGAGCGACGTCCAAGACCTGCCAGACTCCATAGAGCAGGGCGATCCACAGAAAATTGGTGTAGCCTTCGACCGGACGAAACGGGGGCGGGTTCCACACCAAGCCGTGGCCCAAATCCCAGTTGCTTACATAGCGAAAGGAAATGTAGGCATCGTCAGTGAGGAACCAGTACAGTTTCCGGCCATAGCAGAGCACGGCACCCGCCAACAGCAGGATCAGGGCGTAGAGCAAGCGTTCGCGCTGGTTCATCGTCCGCTGTGGAATACTTGGTCGGCAGCCAAGTCGTAGTGGTCGTCCCGCGCACCATCCGGCCAGCAGATTTCAAGATGCTCTACGCGGGCGCAAGTCCCCAAGCCAAAGTGGAGGCGCGGATCGCTAGCCGACAGATAGCTGCCGCCAGCAGTGACGGTCCGCGTCTGCTGGTGACCATCGCACAGCAGGCGGACGCGGGCACCAGCCACTAGACCCTCCACCAAGAGCCAATGAGAACGAGGCGGCAGGTCGCTGCGGTAGAGGGCCGCCGGACCGCTGGCGTGGGTGACCAGCAAGTCGAGGTCGCCATCCGCGTCGTAGTCGCCATACGCTGCGCCACGCGAGACCGCAATCCGAGCAAAGGCCGGGCCGGCTGTCGCTGACACGTCGCGGAACTGGCCGCCGCTATTGGCGAAAAGCTGGTCGGGTTGGGCGTAGCGGAGGTCTTCTTCGAGGAGCTGAATCCGGTCCATGACATGCCCGTTGGCAACGAAAAGGTCGAGGTCTGCATCGTTGTCCGCGTCGAAAAATAGCGTGCCAAAGCCCAAGGGGCGCAGGCTCGGATCGGCGAGGCCGATAGCATCCCCACTGTCGGTGAAGCGGAGCGCACCATCGTTGCGGTAGAGCGTATTGCTCTCGCGCGAGAAGTTGGTGACGAAAAGATCCGAGTCGCCGTCCGCATCAACGTCGCCAGCAGCCACGCCCATGCCAGCCTCGGCTTGGCCGTTGCCGTTGTACGCGGCCCCCGCGACGAGCGCGATATCGACGAAGGTGCCGCCGTCGTTGCGGTAGAGCGCATTGCGGACCCCATCATTGGCCACGTAGAGATCTAAATCGCCATCCGCGTCAAAGTCGCCGGCTAGTGCCCCCAAGCCCTTGCCAAAGCGATTGAAGACCCCCGCCTGCTCGGTGATATCGACAAAAGTAGCGCCATCGTTGCGGTAAAGCACATCCGGGACGCCATTGTAGCGGCGCGGGCTGCAATAGGTGCGCAGTGCAAAGGGAATTTTCAGCAACTCTTTGCGTCGGCTCTTGGGGGTAATGGTGCCGCCGCAAACGCGGTTGTTGTCCGGGTAGAAGTCGAGGTAATTGGCCGCGTAGAGGTCGAGATCGCCATCGTTATCGCAGTCGAAAAACAGGGCACTGGTGCTCCAACGCGGATCCCCCACGCCGACCTTTTCGGTAACATCGACAAACGCGCCACCATCGTTGCGATACAGGACGTTGGGACCGTAGTTGGTGACGTAGAGATCGGGGTCGCCATCCGCGTCAAAGTCGCCGACAGCCACGCCCATGCCATAGCCAGTATCGCCCGCTCCGGCCGCACCTTCTACCTCGCGAAACGTCCCATCTCCCCCGTTGCGGTAGAGTCTATTTCCCCTAGGTGAGTCGGTAGTAGCCGGGGCAACTTGGTAGGCACTCTCATCCACTAGACCCTTGAAGCTCAGACCGGGCCGGTAGTCCTTTTCTACCCAGTAGTGGGTCTCGTCGCGGTAGCTGAGGTTGATCGGCGAGTACTGGCCGCGCAGATGCGACAAGTCGAATCCATCCACCAAGTAGATGTCGAGCCAACCATCTTGGTCGTAGTCGAGAAAAGCCCCACCTGCCCCCATGGTCTCAATGAGAAAGTAATCGCCCGCTGCGCCGTTGGTGTAGGTAAAATCGAGACCCGCATCCTCAACCACCCGGTACGGACCAGGAACGGCCGGCGGTGCAGGCTCGCAGGCGGCGCAGATCACCAGTAGTAACAATAGACGAGTCACTGGCGCAATCCTCGCCGTAGGACCAAACCGTAGAGCGCACACAACAGAGCCACATCGGCCACCCACAGCGTACCCACCCCATTGTACAACCGCCAACTTGGAAACAAGGCAAAGCAGTACCCACTCGTCAGCACCGCCGAGCACACAACCGGCACCCGCCACAGCCAATGCGCTCGGGCCTCACCGAGCGCCACCCACAACGCCGCTTGGCAAAAGGGCAAGAAGACGAAGTAGTGGGGCCACGAAGTTTGCACCACAAACGGCAAGGCGAGAAAGAGCGCCGAGGCGGATAGGACCTCCCGATGCGCGATTTTGCTCCTGTGCAACCGCCACACCACAACGCTGTTGGCGCAAAAAACCAGCACACCTGCGAGCCGCAGCACATCGAGCGTCGATTCCCCGAGGCGATACCCCAGCGGCTGCCCCCAGCGGTTGAGTACATGGACAAAATACTGGGTATTAAAATCGCGGAGGAGCCGGGCCGCCTCTGGCAGCGATTGTGCGGATGCGCGCTCGAAATACCACCAATCCCCAAGTCCCAGCAACGCGGCTGGCAGCAGGCAATAAAACCCCAACAGGCCGATGCCGAAAGCCGCGAGGAAGCGCCCGTCGCGGCGGATAAGAAAATAGACGACAAATGCACCGGGATAGTACTTGATGCAGGTGACCAGCGCCAACGCGATCCCCCCTAGCGCGCTCCGGCCCCGCTGGTGC
>VXZF01000517.1 GCA_009845645.1 Gemmatimonadota bacterium
AGGGCATTCTCGTCGCCGATGAGGATGTGGCGCTTCTCGTACTTGTCGCCAATGACGGGCAGGCCGCTGTCGTCGAGGCGCTGCAAATCCGCGACGAGCACGTCGCCGTTGGCCAACGGTCGCTCGACGGCTTGTTCGGTGGCGTGGCGGCGGCGCAATTCCTCTAGGTGCTCGCCGATTTCCTCGTCGGCCACCTCGTGCACCATGCGGGTGGCGGCGAGATTTTCGTAGTGCTCAGCTTCGATCTCGGGCCAGATGTCGAAATCTGCGGTGAATCTGAGGTTGCCCCCCGGCTCGTGGTCGAGTTGGGAGATTTTGGGTGGTGCGGCCGGTCGCAGGCCGGCCTCGCGCGTGGCTTCTTCTAGTAGCGAGGGGAGGAGATCGCCGAGGACTTCGCCGCGGATGGAACTGCCGAAGCGCGCCTCGACGATTCTGAGCGGCACTTTGCCCCTGCGGAAGCCTGGGATCTCCAGCCGCTTTTGGTAGCGGCGCAGGGCCTTATTGACGGCGTCGTCAATGCGCGCGGCTTCGACTTCGACGGCCAGCTCGCGTGCCCACTGGCCCTTCTCTGTGACCTGTGTCTTCACGAAACGCAATCCTACAAGGCTAGGGCGCACCACCTGCTCGCAGGCAGTGCGCTCGTTTATTCATGGTGCGAAAGGGGGGACTCGAACCCCCATGCCCTTTCGGGCACTAGATCCTAAATCTAGCGCGTCTACCAGTTCCGCCACTTTCGCTGTACCGGATAAATCTGCGCCTAAGGAGGGTTACAGCCCAAGCGCGAAGGATAATATCAGGATTTATACTACTGGGTCAAGGGATCTGCCAAGCGTCCATGCGGCTCTCAAGGTGGGTGCGCAACTCGGCTATGGGCACCCGCTCTTGAGCCATGGTGTCGCGAGCGCGCACGGTGACGGTCTGGTCCTCTAGGGTGTCCGAATCGACTGTTAGGCAGAACGGCGTCCCCACCTCGTCCATGCGCCGGTAGCGGCGGCCGATCGCGCCGCCCTCGTCGTAGAAAACCCGCATGTAAGGCCGGAGGCTCTCGACGATTTGCCGGGCAATAGCGGGCATACCGTCGCGCTTGACGAGGGGCAATACCGCCGCTTTGATCGGCGCGATGCGCGGGTGAAAGCGCATTACCACCCGGGTCTCACCCCGGACCTCTTCCTCGTGGTATGCTTCGACTAAGCAGGCCATTAGCGTGCGGCTGGCCCCTATTGAGGTTTCTACGACGTAGGGCACGAACTTGGTGCGTTGTTCCTCGTCGAAGTACTTGAGTTGTTTGCCCGCAAACGCTTCGTGCTGCGACAGGTCGTAGTCGCCGCGATTGTGGATGCCTTCGATCTCGCCCGGGCCAAAGGGAAACTCGTACTGGATGTCGAAGGCGGCGCGGGCATAGTGGGCCAGTTCGTCGCCTTGGTGTTCGTGCCAACTCAGCTTGCGCTCGGGCAGGCCGATTTGCGTGAACCATTCCCAGCGCTCCTTGCGCCAATAGTCGAACCACTCGTCTTGGGTGCCCGGCGCGACGAAGTACTGCATCTCCATCTGTTCGAATTCCCGCGTGCGAAAGAGGAAATTCTTGGTGTTGATCTCGTTGCGGAATGCCTTGCCGATCTGGGCGATGCCAAAGGGCAACTTCTGGCGCGTCGCCGCCTGTACGTTGAGGTAGTTGACGAAGATGCCTTGGGCCGTCTCCGGGCGGAGAAATACCCGCGCACTGTCCTCTTCGAGCGGGCCGACGAAGGTCTTGAACATCAGGTTGAATTGCCGCGGGTCGCTCAGTTCGTTGCCCTTAGGGCTTTTGATGTTGCGCTCGCGCAGTAGCGCGCCCATCTCCTCGGTGCTCAGGCCCGCTACGTCAATGCCGTTTTCTTCGAGGAGTTGGTCGAGCCGAAAGCGCTCGTTGGTCTTGCGATCTTCAACCATGGGGTCGGTAAAGCTATCGACGTGGCCCGATGCCTCCCACACTCGCTGATTCATGAGGATGCTGGCGTCGATGCCCTCTACGTCCTCTCGGTAGGTCATGGCCTTCCACCAGACCTCTTTGATATTGCGCAACAGCTCGACGCCCAAAGGGCCATAATCCCAGCAGCCGTTGAGGCCGCCGTAGATTTCCGAGCTTTGGAAGATGAAACCTTTGCGTTTGCACAGGGATACTAGTTTTTCCATTGCGTCGTCGGACATGAAAATCTCCAATAAGTTAGGCGGGTAAAGCGGCCTTGTTGAGGCCGTCGAGAAAGTCGAGCGATTTGAGCCGGCTGTGTTCGCCCCCGTGGTACTCTAGAAAGCCGCGTAAGGCCATGCGGATCTCGCCGCGCTGAGCAGGGGCTTGGGGGAGAGCATCCTTGCTGTAGGTCCTGAGACCTTGGAGGACAGCGAGAAAGTGCAAGCTGCGCTGGGCTAAGCGCACTCCGTTCCCGGGTCCGCAGGCGGAGCACAGGCCGCCCCCTAGGGCTGCGCTGAACCACGACGAGGGGCCGACTAGTTCGCGTTGGCAGGTAATGCACTGGCGCAACTCTGGACGGTAGCCGAGGGCTGCGGCGGCGCGGAGCTGGAAGTACCAAAACAGCGATTCGACCTGTTCTGGCTCTACCTCGGCGAGTCCGTGCAATACTCCAGATAGACACTGGTAGAGCCGGGGGTTGTTTTCGCCCTCGATCGTCAGGCGGTCGACTAGTTCGCAGGCGGCGCTGCCAAAGGAAAGCCGCTCTAGGTTTTGCGATAAGTCGGGCGCTGGTTTGAGCAGGGCGCATTCGCTCAGGGTTTGCAGATCGCGGGTTTCTTTGACGTAGCAGACGGCTTGGACCTCGGTCATCAAGCCGAGCGCGGCCCCGAACCGGCTCTTGGGTTTGCGGGCACCCCGGGCCATGGCCTTGAGTTTGCCGCACTCCTGAGCGTACAACGTCACTAGGCTGCTGGTCTCGCCCATGCGCATGGTGCGCAGCACGATGGCACGCGTTTTGACGATAGTGCGCGGCACGGCGTCACTCGCCTTCTTCCACAGGCAGGGGGATGACCATCTCGCCCGGCTTGACCAAGCCGAGATCTTCGCGCGCGACTCTTTCGATGAAATCGATGTCGCTTTCGAGCAGTTTTAGCACTTGGCGCAAGCTGTC
>VXZF01000408.1 GCA_009845645.1 Gemmatimonadota bacterium
CGGCCCCATCGAAACCACGCTCCAACCCGGCGATGGCTGGAGCGTGTGGAGCGAGGAATACCTCCGTACGGGCACCCGCTTCCGCTCGCCTTCGCCTCGGCGCTACGTCCAGCTCGAAGCCGAGTTGCGCGCCGACAATCCGCAAGCCGGCATTGCCCTCGACGCGCTGACCTTGATCTACTCCCGTCCTTTGGCGCGCACCGCCGTTGGCGAAGTCCACCCAGCGCGCGTTGAGCCGGGTGAGCAAACCGACTTCACGTACTTCCTCCGCCCAGAATTCGCCCGCGATAGTCAGGGCTTTGAGGCCATTGCCCTTGAAGCCTCGGTGCCCCTCGCGTTCCGCGCCCTGCAAATCGACGGCACGGCAATTGACGCCGAGGTGGAACAGACGAATGCGGGCCTCCGCTTGCACTTGCCCGAGCCCATCGCAGCCGCCGAGCGCGTCGAGCTGGATTTTGCCGCCACTGTCTTCCAAAACAATACCCGCTTCCGCGCCTTTCTAGAGCGCGAAAGCGGGCTTGACACCCTGCGTCAGCAGGTCGATCCAGGCGATGCAATTCCCGATTTAGCGGGAGCGGGCGATGCGGTCTCGCTGCCCGTGGACGCCAGCTTACTCACACGCCTCGACATGGGCGCGGGGATTTTTACTCCCAACAGCGACGGCGTCAACGACGCGCTCGCCATCTCTTTCGACGTGCTCAAGGTCCTAGACGCCCGCCCCATTGAAGCCCGCGTCTATGACCTGCGCGGCCGGCTAGTCCGCACTCTGCGAGACGCCGCAGGCGTGGCCGGCCATTATCAGCTAACTTGGGATGGCCGGCGAGACTCCGGCGCGATGGCCCTACCCGGCCTCTACCTCTTCCGCTTGCAGATCGCCGGCGACTCCGCCACCCGCACCTTGGTCCGCAGCATCGGCCTGAGCTACTAAATTCCTAGCTCGCGCATCAGCGCCCCGTGCGCGCCACCGTGTAGTTCGGGCCGCATATAGACCTTGCGTATATAGTCGAGCCCGCCGGACAAATGCTCGAACTGCTCCTCTAAGGCACCGAAGAGCCGCGCTTGCGACACAAAGCCGAGCTGCGCCAATTCGGCTGCCGCTCCATAGGCCCTTCTGCCCTGCTCTAAGTAGTAGCTGCCAAGCCCCTGCCGCTCGACCCACGTGCGGAAAAGCCCAGTGGTAAAAAGCGCGTAGTCGCCTACGTGCCGGCGGATATCCATCTCGCGGTCGAAGGACCAGCGCCGCTCCGGCTGCCGTTGACGCCCGAGCTCCACCATCATCTCGGCGATGGTTTCAAGCGGTTGACCGCGCAGATCGCGGATGCGGTAGAGCTGATCGGTGCGCGCAAAGCTCGTCAGCAGATCGACGACGTACTCGACTACTTCGCGGTCGGCAATGCCCAGCGAAGTAAACCCAGGGAAGACCAAACGTTGGAAGAAGGACCGCAATCCAGACGGGGAGATCGGCTTTATGGTGCGATTCGGCATGTCGAATTAAAAACACCTAGGTCAGAATGTATTTTAGAAGCTCGTGTTGGTCATAAGGTAAGTAAAGGTCATATCCCCGTTCCAGTCCTCGATCGAATTCTTGTAACGAGTAACGCTGGTCATGCTGTCGTCGGCTATCACTCGCGACAGTCCGGCAACGATGGTAAAGCCGGGGCGGTATTTGTACGTAAGAGTCAAATCGACTTCCTCCCCCAAATGACTCGACTCCAAGTCGCCCTTTTGCGCGGTGAGGAAAGAGTGTCCGTGGACTCCGAGGGAGACCTGATCACTCAACGGCAACGCCGCCTTGAGGGCCAAGTCCTGCAGCCCTAGTCCCCCAGTGTGGACCGGGATATTGAGAAACAAATCGGCGTACCCATAGTACTTGTGATTGGTCGCAAAGAGCGTGTCGAAGACCTTGGTCTTGTCATCGGCCAGATCGTCGTCGCCGGATAGGTAGTCGTACCACAGGGTGAGGTCTAGCCCACCTAAAGACCCGCCAATGCGTCCACCGAACATGAAGGCCGATACGTCTTGGGCGCTGCGCTGACCCGTCTGAAGTGAACCTTCGAAACGATACGAGTACGCAGCCTTCTTCCCCGCCAGACGCGCCCCCATAGTGACCTGATCCGTTTCTTTAGCTCCGTCCTTGTTGTAGAGCGCGTAGAGATCCAAGCTGCCGGACGGCAGTTGGTCCAAGGTCGCGTACGCGCCCGTCAAATAGGCGTCGTCTGCAAACTGCCCCGAGGTCGAGTCCGACTCGGTCACCTGAATTGCCGTCAGATTCACCTGTCCCCAAGAGGGTGCCAACAGCAGTTGCAGACCGTCGAAAACCCGACCTTGCTGAGTCCACTCGACCGCGCCGATCAGCCGCTGACCGCCAAGAGCTACCATCTGACGGCCAATTTTGAGCGAGTGGTCGCCGTCGCCCAGTTTCTTCAAGTGGACATAGCCTTGATGCAGGTCAAACTTATCGGCGCTGTAATCCGTCAGGGTATTCTTTTCCTCACCCCACAAGCGCACGTCTTGGAGCTGGATCATCAGATCGACATCGCTATCAAGCGAGGCCACCATCTGGGTCCGCACCCGCATGGAGGTGAAGGAATCGTAGTTGTTTGCGAACGGATCGCGGAACTCGTAGCGCGGCCGAATCTGGCCACCCCAGACGATCTCTTTTTTAGCGTAGCTAGCACTGGATGCAACTACGCTCAAAAGAAATGCGGAATAGATTGCAAGACGCACGGCGTTTCTCCAACGTAAAGAGGGTTTAGATACAGATAACTTAAATAGGCATCTCGATCAAGCAGGGCGATTACATCTAGGTAATGCAGCGCTCCCATCGCTTAGCGCAGCAGCCGCTCGCTAAACAGCGTCCGCGCCAGCGCGCGCAAGTCCCGCTCACCGGCCAAATGGATCTGCCCCACCGACACCAACACCACCTCGACCTCCCCGAGCACCACCCGATAGACGATGCGGAACCAACCGCCCGGCGGACGCAGACAGCGATAGCCCTTTAGCTCGCCGACCAAGGGCCAGCCCTGTTCCTCGGGACCGATTGCCAGCCCTGTGATGTATTGGTCCACTTGCTCGGCGATCCGCCGGTTGAGCAGACCTTGCCGCGACTCTAAGGCGC
>VXZF01000532.1 GCA_009845645.1 Gemmatimonadota bacterium
GGGACTTTCTGTTGCAGGGGGATGTATTTTCTGACGATCTGCTCGACGCGTGGATTGACTACAAGCGCACTGAGGAGGTCGATGCCCTCCGCTTGCGGCCTCATCCCTACGAATTCGCCCTCTACTACGACGTGTAAATATTAACTATCTACAATCGACACAAAGGGGCGGTGCCAGCTTGGCATCGCCCCTTTACATTTTTTGGTAAGCTCGCGCGATTTTCGTATATTCAGCCTCCTAAAATACAAGGAGAAATGTATGCGTTTATTGACGATTCTGATGCTTGCCATCCTCCCACTCGCAACGTACGCCGAAGTAAGTCTGGAGGCGCAATACGCAGTCCAACGCGCCCTTGAACCGGTCGTCGTCGATGGCAAACTGGATGAGTTCTCTTGGGAGAGAGCGCATCAAATCAACCGCTTTGAGCGCATCCTCAACGATTACGACGAGGTGCTCTTTCCCACGCGGGCGAAGATGCTGTGGGATAGCTCCTACTTTTACTTTGCCTTCGTCTGTCAAGATGCGGACATGTGGGCTATCTACGACCAAGAAGACGATCCGATGTGGAGTGAGGAAGTCGTGGAGGTCTTTATCGACCCCGACGGCGACGGCAAGCGCTACCTAGAGCTGGAGGTCAACCCGCTCAATGCGGTCGTCGATTTGCTGATCTACTCGGTGTCGCCCGAGTGGCACTCGTCCAAAGACTGGGATATTGCCGGGCTTAAAACAGCGGTCCGAGCTCACGGCACCGTGAACGACTCGCTCGCGCTCGATCAGGGCTGGACCGCGGAAATCGCCATTCCCTGGGCCGCTATGGCAGATAGCGTCACAGGCGGTGGACGACCGACAGCAGGGGATGTCTGGCGACTCAACCTCTACCGCATCGAACGCAAGGGCGGGCGCAACCTGAAAAGCCGCCTAAATGACCTTCCAGACTCAGACCCGCTCCATCAGCACTACCACGAGCAGACCGAGTACACGGCCTGGAGCGAGACCTACCAGCGCGGCTTTCACCACCCCGCCCGCTTTGGCGCGGTGCAATTTGCGGAATGAGTTGCCATGAATAAGCTCTTAGCCCTCTGTCTTTTGCTCGCCCTGCCGACGCTAGCGGCAGCCGATGTGGAAGGCATGGTATTGATCGACGACGCCTTCTACATCGACATGTACGAGTACCCCAACCAGCGCGGCACCCTGCCCAAAGTCGATGTCACTTGGGGCGAAGCGGAATCGCTCTGCGCGGAACAGGGCAAGCGGCTGTGTACCGAACAGGAATGGCAGAAAGCCTGCACCGGGCCGCAGAACTTCGCGTACTCCTATGGCACAGAATTCGAGCCGAGGCGCTGCAATACGCGCTTTGCCGTCGATGGGGTCTGGCAGCGCGGGCCGGGCCTAGCACCCAGCGGCGCGTATGCAGGCTGCACCAACGCCTACGGAGTCTATGACATGATCGGCAATGCTTGGGAGTGGACCGCGTCTTGGTATTCGCGCTCCGATCGCTGGCGGATCGTGCGCGGCGGTTCCTTCTTCCACAACGTCAATCTAGCCCGGGCCGACGCCCGCTATGGGCGATTCCTCGACTCCGACTATCGCCTCGATTTAGTGGGTTTCCGCTGCTGTCTCTCGGCGGCTCTCCCCCAAACGCCGTAGCGCCGTGGCCATTCGCAAGGTATCGCAGATGGGGCATCCGGTGCTGCGCCAACGCGCCGCAGAGATCTCTCCCGCCCAGATGCAAAGCTCTCAGATGCAGCGCTTAATCGACGACATGATCGAAACTATGATCGACTACGAGGGCATTGGTTTGGCCGCGCCGCAAGTCTTTGAACCCCTGCGGCTGATCGTCCTCGGCAATCCCGACGCCGACCCCCAAGACGAGGCCGCCATCCCGCTGACCGTGCTCTTCAATCCGCAGTTTACCACCCTGTCGCCGGAGCGCCTAGACGCCTGGGAAGGCTGCTTGAGCATCCCCCAATTGCGCGGCGTGGTCCCGCGCTCGGCAGCCGTCGAGGTCCGGGGCTACGGCCGCGATGGTCAAGCGGTGGAACTGGAAGCAGAAGGGCTTTTCGCCCGCGTCCTCCAGCACGAAATCGACCATCTCGACGGCGTGCTCTTTCTAGACCGCATGGCCGATCTACAGACCCTTACTTTCCTAGAGGAATACCAGCGCTATTGGCTCGATGCCGAAGCGTGAGGTCGCCAGGCCGACTTGACAATCGCCTCAGACCTCGTACTATGTTTTCGTTCAATCCCAATCTCCTCAGATAGGACCATGGATCCCCGCTTCTCACTCGAACAAGGCACGGGCATTTACACCGGCAACGAGCTAATCGTCAAAGGTGCCTTAGAAAGCCAAGTCGGCGTCATTACCGGGTACCCCGGCTCGCCCTTGGCCGAGCTTTTCGAAACTCTCGAAAACAACAAGGACCTCTTTAACGAACACGGCATCGTCGCGCAGATCGCCAACAACGAGGCCCTCGCTGCCGCCCGCCTCAACGGCTCGCAGATGGAGGGCATTCGCGCCTTGGCCGTAATGAAGAGCGTCGGCCTGCACGTGGCGGCCGACGGGTTAGCCCTCGGCAACATGGTCGGAGCCTCGCCCAGCGGAGGAGTCCTAATCGCCGTGGGTGACGACACCTGGTCCGAGGGAACCCAAGTACCGGCTGACTCGCGCTTTCTGTCTCAGCATCTCTACATCCCGGTCCTCGAACCCGCGACCTTTCAGGAGATAAAAGACTGGATCGGGCACGGCTTTGAACTGTCGCGCCGCTCGGGTCTCTATCTGACCTATCTAGTCACCTCCAACCAAGCCGACGGCGGCGGCAGCGTCACCGTCTATCCCAACCGCTTTGCCGCCCTCAACCGCAAGCAGCGCATCGCGCTAGACACCAGCACCATTTGCTCTGACGACCGCGTCATCATCCCGCCGGCCACCGCGCACAAAGAGCGCGAAGTAGTACACCAGCGCTATCCCCGCCTGTGGCAGCTAGCGCGGGAGGCGGGCATCAACCAAATCCTCTATCCTCCGAACGCGGCTCCCAAGCCGCTGGGCTTTATCACTTCTGGCTTGGCTTATAGCTATCTCGAACACGCCCTGCACATCCTCGGGCTGACCG
>VXZF01000649.1 GCA_009845645.1 Gemmatimonadota bacterium
GCCTGATCTACCTCTACAGCACGTTTTTCCCCTTCACCTTCCTCATCAGCGGCCTGTCCATGGTGTTCATCTTGTGGCTGGGCGGCATCCGCGTCGTCGAAGGGACGCTTACCTTGGGAGCTTTTGTCGCCTTCAACGCCTACTTGATCCGCATGAGCCGCCCGATGATGATGATGGGCCGCATCGTCGATGAATACCAGCGCGCCATGGCTTCCATGCTGCGCATCGAGTCCGTGTTCAAAGAACAGCCCCAGCCCGACCACTACCAAGACGACGACTTAGCGATCAAAGGCGAAATCGAATTCCGCCGTGCCTCCTTTGCGTACAATGGCCAAACCGTACTGCGCGATATAGACGTTCACATTCCGGCTGGCAGCACCCTAGCCATCGTCGGCCGGGTCGGCTCGGGCAAGAGCACCCTAGCTCGGCTCATTCCCCGCCTCATCCAAGCCGGTGAGGGCCAAATTCTCATCGACGGCAAACCCATTGAACAAATGCCACTGCGCGCCTTTCGCGACGCCATCGGCTACGTGCCGCAGGACACCTTCCTGTTCTCCGAGAGCATCCGCGACAACATCGCCCTCGACCTAGCCGTTCCTGACGAAGTCGAACGCGCCATTGAGGTAGCCCAACTAGCCGCGGACCTCAAGACCTTTCCCCAAGGGCTGGAAACCATCGTCGGCGAGCGCGGCGTCACCCTGTCGGGCGGGCAGAAGCAGCGCACGGCCCTAGCCCGTTCAGTTGTGCGACAACCGAAAATCCTCATCCTCGACGACGCCTTAGCCAGCGTCGATACCCGCACCGAAGAGCAAATCCTCACGCGCCTGCGCGACATCATGGCCGAGCGCACCACCATCCTCATCGCCCACCGCATCTCCACCGTCATGGCCGCAGATCACATCATTGTGCTCGACGAAGGGCGCATTGTCGAAGAGGGCACCCACGACGAATTACTCGCACGCGACGGCCTGTACGCCGACATGTACCGCCGCCAACACCTCACCGAGGAATTGAGCGACCTCTAATGCCGCCGACCACCCGCGACGAGCAAGAAATCGACAAAAAATCCATCGACCTCCGCCTGCTGGCTAGGCTGTTGGGTTTCTTGCGGCCCTACTGGCCTTGGGCAGTCTCGACGCTATTGCTCATCCTCGCGGCCTCGCTGGCTCGCCAAGCCGGTCCCGTGCTGACCAAAATAGCTGTTGACGAGCATATCGTGCCCGGCGACTTGGACGGCCTAGGCACCCTCGTCCTGCTCTTCGCCGCGCTGTTAGTCGCTCAATTCGCCATTGGCTACGCCCAGAGCTGGATCACCAGCATGGTCGGCCAGTGGACCATGCGCGACGTGCGCTTGAACATTTTCACCTGCCTCCAGCGCCTGCCGCTCAAGTTCTTCGACCGCACTCCCATCGGCCGGCTGATGGCGCGTAACACCAGCGATGTCGATGCACTCAACGAATTCTTCACCTACGGCGCGGTCTCCTTAGTAACCGAAGCCGTCACCATCGCCTCCATTCTGTTTTACATCTTCTTCTATCTCGATGTCGAGCTGGGCCTGCTCACCTGCGCCTTTTTGCCGGTGGCCTTTGCCGCCACCCTATGGCTGCAAAACCGCACCTTCCAAGCCTTTCGCCAAGCCCGCACCCGCTTTGCCCGCTTCAGCGCCGATTTGCAGGAAACCCTGTCGGGTATAGAAGTAGTAAAACTATTCAACTGCGAGCCGCGCAGTGCCCGCCGCTTTAATGAAGGCACCGACGAATACCTCGACGCCCGCCTAGTGCGCACCCGGTACCACTCGGCCTACTTCCCCTTCATGGAATTGTGCGGTGCTGCCCTGATCGCGCTGGTGCTGTGGTACGGCGTCGGCCAAGTGCTGCGCGCGGAAATCGCCTGGGGCGTTTTGGTGGCCATGCTGCAATACGTGCCCCGCTTCTTCATGCCCATCCGCAACCTCGCCGAAGAATACGCCACCGTGCAGGTAGCCATGGCCTCTTCCGAGCGCATCTTTGAACTGATCGACGCCGAGCCAGAGCCAGTCGGCGGTCCCGTGCGCCAAGAGCGCATCGCCGGCGCCATTGAATTCCGCCACGTGTGGTTTGCCTATGAAGAGAAAGAGTGGGTCCTGCGCGACGTTTCCTTCTGCGCCGAACCGGGCCAGAGCTTGGCGCTAGTCGGAGCCACCGGCTCGGGCAAGACTACCATCATCAGCTTGCTGTGCCGCTTTTACGAGATTCAACGGGGACAGATTCTGGTCGATGGCATCGACATCCGCGAGTGGAATGTGGAAGCGCTGCGGCGGCGCTTCGGTCTGGTGCAGCAAGACGTCTTTCTCTTCGCCGGCGACATTGCCAGCAACATCCGCCTCGGTGCTCCCGAGCTGTCGGACGCAGCCATCGCGCAGGTGGCCCGCTATGTCAACGCCGACCGCTTTATCGACCGCCTACCCGACACTTACCGCCACGACGTGCAAGAGCGCGGCGCAGCCCTGTCTGCCGGCCAACGCCAACTTTTATCCCTCGCCCGCGCCCTAGCTGCCGACCCAGACATTCTAGTGTTGGACGAAGCCACCGCCCACATCGACACCGAGACCGAAGGCTGGATCCAAGACGCAGTGGAAAAACTGATGCGCGCCCGCACTTCTATCGTCATTGCCCACCGCCTCTCCACCATCCGCAGCGCCGACAAAATCTTAGTACTGCACCGAGGCCAATTGCGCGAAGAGGGCCGCCACGAAGAACTTCTAGCCCAAGACGGCATCTACGCTCGTCTGCATCAATTGCAATACAACGAAGCGCTCGCCTAGACTATCCTACCAACGAGGAAAAACCTATGGCCACCTACTATCCTTCCATCACCGACGACCAAGCCGCGCTGATCCGCAACGCGCCATTGTTCTTCGTCGCCTCCACCGACCCCACGCTCGCACCCGGTCCTGAAGGCATTGGCCCAATCAACCTTTCGCCCAAGGGCGGCGTACCGCTACACGTGATTGATCCCAACCGCGTGGCCTTCCTCGACTACTTGGGCAGCGGCAACGAAACAGCGCGTCATGCGATAGCCGGCGGCCCGATCACCGTCATGATCTGTTCTTTTGAAGGAAAGGACGCCGGTATCATCCGCCTCTACGGCAAAGCCACAGTCACCCCGCTCGAAGAATCACCCCACGCCGCCTTGCTCCTGCAAACGGAGTCCGAACACCTGCGCACCAAACGCCAAGTAATCGAAGTGGAAGTCGAACTGACCGGCACTAGTTGCGGCTACGGCGTCCCGGTAATGGAATTAGTGCGCGAGCGCCGCGTCGAAGACCGAGGCCGCCGCTACAAGGACCGAAAAAAATAAACCGACGCGGCTGGAAAAGTCCTAGGGAGAGAGCATTTCGGCAATTTCATCGAGATACTCTTTAAAGGACAAGCCGTGGCTTCTTGCCAAAATCGCTAGCGTATCAACCTTTGTCCGTTCCCCCTTTTCGATCCTTCTCACATGGCGTTCAGAAAGCCCTCGTATCTCGGCTTGTTTAAGCCCGTACTGCTTGCGCAACGCGGCAACGGCCTCTCCGAATCGGAGGTCGTACATCAGTCTTTCCCGATCCTTTTTCTCACGCCATGTTTCGTCTTTTAGGTAGCGAACGGCATCTAGGTCAATATGTACATCAACCTCAGGCCAGTGTATATAACTGCCTTCACTGGAGATAGAAAATAAAGAACGCTGTTGGGATGGAATCCGCTCCAGGGCGGGCATTTCTGCAAAACCCACTCTGAATAAGGTGTGATCACACGCCATAACAAAGAGTTCCTCACCTACGACCTGTGCATCGGCAATGAGTTGATCGGGACATCCAAGGCTCCAAGCCGTTAGCACGCGCTTTGGCACATCCTTAGTCGAATGCACGAGAATTCAGTCCAGGACCATGCCGCCACTGACGTTTATCGTCTGGCCGGTGACGTTGCGCGCCTCGTCGGAAGCGAGGAAGGCGACCATGTTGCCGATGTCCTCAGGCGTCTGTTCCCGCTGCATCGGCGTCGAATTGGCAATGAACAGGTCGAACACCTCGCGGGCGCTTTTGCCGGCATAGGTGGGATCTACCTCGGCGATCTTCGGTGCCAGTGTGTGCCAGAAGTTGGTCCACACGAATCCGGGGCATACGGCGTTTACGGTGATGTTGTGCGGCCCCAGGTCCTTGGCGGTCAGCCGCGTCAGGCTGAGCATCGCGTTCTTGGCGGCCGCGTAGGTCGGCAGGAAGGTTGGGTCGCGTTTGGCCGCGGCGGAAGAGATGTTGATGATCTTGCCGTAGCGGCGCTCGATCATGTGCGGGGCAATCGCCTTGCAGAGGAAGAAGGGGCCCTTGACGTGTATGTCGTAGTTGCTGTCCCACTCCTCGCCGGTGAAGTTGGTGAACGGGGCACCGACGATGGTGCCGAAGTGGCCGGCGTTGTTGACGAGGATATCGATAGCATCAAAGCGCTCGATCGCCTGCGCGACGAGGTCCTGGCAGGCGAATTCATCCGTTATGTCCGCGGTGATGGCGACCGCGGTGGCCCCTTCGCTCTCGAGCTGGTCGGCGGTGGCCTGCGCCCTGTCGCCGTCGATGTCGGTCGCCACGATGGCCGCCCCTTCGCGCGTCAGGCATTTCGCTATGCCGAGGCCCATGCCGCCCCCGGCACCGGTGACGATGGCCGTCCTGTCTTTGAGTCGCATGCTGATCTCCTCTGGGTTTTTTGGAACGTATAGGAAAAATAAAGTGGCTTTTTTGATGTCCCTACTAAGGGCGGCGGTCAGTCATCCAGGACGCGATCCTGGCCGGCCGAGGCCTCGTCGAGACGGGCCCGGTCCTCCGCAGTGATCGACCAGCCCACGGCACCGACGTTCTCTTCCATGTGAGCCACCGTATCGCCACCAGTGATGGCCGCCGTCACCTCGGGATGGGAGAGCACCCAGTTGATCGCCGTCTGCGCCACAGTGCGACCGTGGGCGTCCGCGATCTGTCGCAGGATCTCCAAAGTCCGGCGTCCCGCCTCGTTGAGGTCCTGCTCTAGGTCGCCGGCGCGCCCGGTGGCGTAAAGGGTGCCGTCCGGCGGCGGCTCTCCGGGGGTGTACACTCCGGAGAGCAAGCCTACGCCCAAGGGGCTGTAGGTCATAACCCCGAAGCCCTGGTCGCGCTGCGCCGGCCACATCTCACGCTCCAGTTCCCGGTTGAGGAGGTTGTAGGGATTCTGGATGCAGAGCAGGGGATCGAGCCCGAGGCGATCCTGCGTCCACAGCGCCTTGAGCACCTGCCAAGCCTGGAAATTGGAGACGCCCACGTAGCGCGTCTTGCCGGCGCGCACCACGTCGTCTATGGCGCGCAGCGTCTCCTCAAGGGGGGTCTCGTCGTCGTACACGTGCAAGATGTAGACATCGATGTGATCCGTCTCGAGGCGGGCCAAGGTGCGGTCGATCTCCCGCATGATGTGATAGCGCGACAGACCAGCGTCGTTGGGGCCGTCGCCGACGCGGCTGGCCACCTTCGAGGTGACCACGAGGTCATCGCGGTGCCGCCTGAGGATGCGCGCCAGAACTTACTCCGACGTGCCTCGGGTCTCGTACACGTCCCCAAAGCCGTAGATGTTGGCGCAGTCGATGAAGTTGATCCCCAACTCGACAGCCCGCTCAATGGCGCGCTCGGCTTCGTCGGCGTCCTCCTGGCCGCGCAGACCCAAGCCGTAGGCCAGGCGCGACACCTTCAGGCCGGAACGGCCAAACTTGACGTATTCCATGCTCTTCTCCTTCCACCTCGCGATTACGTCGCGGCAACGCCCTTGACGCGACATATCGTGGTACTCAAGATTCGCTGCTGCGGGCATTAAACTCAAAAAACGGAAGCGGTAACACAATGCCGAAACATCGAATAGCGATTGTGGGAGCCGGGAACATGGCCCGGGCGCGGGGCAGGGCGTTGCTGGATACCGGCCGTGCGGAAATCTGCGGCGTCGCCGCCCGGCGCGCACAGCGCGCTGAAAGCTGCGCGGCTGAGTTGGGGTGCGACGTTTTCTGCGATGACTTTCGCCGCTTGGGGGAGGCCAGACCAGACGCGATCCTAATCGAGGTTCCGCACCGCGTTCAGGATGAGGTCTCCATTTGGGCATTGGATTCCGGTTACGACCTCCTCGTGGGCGGATGTCTGGCTTCGAGTGTGGAAAATGGGCACCAGATCGCAGAAATGGCGGCCCGGAACAGTCGGATTGTCGAGGCCGGATTCCAGCGCCGTTACGACCCTGCTTGGGAGGAGATCCAGCGCCTAGTGGCGGGAGGGGAACTGGGAGCACCGGTGATGGCCGTGACCATGGCCCTGTGGAACCCGGACCCAGACGAGTGGTACTATGACCAAGAGGCGAGTGGGGGGATGCCGCTGACCCACATGAGTTACTGCTATCTCAATGCCGTCCGCTGGATTCTCGGCAAGCCGACCACCGTGTCCGCGATGGCCAATCGGATGCGAAATACAGCTCCCGGTCGCGTAGTGGAGGAGACATGCGGGGTCCTGATCGGATTTGAAAACGGGGCCTTCGCTTCGGCCACGGCCAGTTACATCGGCCCGGAGGGCATGCCCGACCCACAGCCGCGATTTGTCTGCGCCGAGGGCGGAATCCTACCCAATGCCGACAGCCCGCCAGGCAAGGATTCCATTACCGTTTTTCACAAGGACCGTTCCGAGGTGCGCACTTTTGCGAGCGAGCCGTCTCCGTTCGTCCGGCAGGCCGCCGCCTTTCTCGATGCCATAGAGGGCCGTCACAAGGCCCGCAATCCTCCAGAAGATGCCCTGATCGATGTCGAAATCGCCGCAGCCATCTCAGTTTCAGCCAAGGAACACAGGACGGTCTCGCTGGCGGAAATGCGGTAGGGTCGCCGCGCCAAGTTAGAGGCACCTTCCTCCGGCAAATCCATTGAATTCGTCCAGGAACCACTCGGCTTGCTTCGTCATAAAGACGCCGATCTCCTTCCCCTTGAAAGCAAAAGATACCCTGAGTCCACCTAAGTAAATATCCGTGATATAGACTTCCATGTTGAGCGTCTGCTCGTCGATCCACGCGGCCGAGGCCAAGCAATCGTATTCGATGCCCGGGACCGAGCCGATCTGTTCGCCGAAGTAGTTGCGTTGCGGGAACTTACCGGACAGCACGCGCCCGATACCGAACCGCAGCACATTGTCGCCCTGACCATTGGTGTACTCCCAGGTGCCCTCATCCTCCTCAAAGGACAGGCGCATCCGCGTGATTCCCATTGGGTTGTCTGCCAAAGCATACCAGACTCCGTTGACTTCCAAAGCCGCCCTTGCGTCGGGGCCCCCGGGGATCGGCAGGACGGCCAGCCGCTCGATCTTATCGCAGAGCTCCGCGTGGGCGTCGCGGTTTTCGGCCAGCGGCGCGTCTGCTAGGTGGGGGTAGAGTTCCTCGCGCATCACAGCCGGAATGGCGCTGCCGACCGGTGCGCCTTGGGTGTCGGCGATGCAGGTGAACAGAAACTCTTTGTCGGGAAAACAGATGGCGTACTGACTGCCCATCCCGCGGAAGGAGAATCCGTTCTCTGGCTCTCGCCAGATCTGATATCCATACCCGCAGTTCCCCCGGATGGCGTTGTCGATCTGGCTGGAGGTCGCGGCGCGCACGTACGCCTCTGGAAGAACCCGTTCATCGCCCCACATGCCGCCGTTCATGCAGGCGAGTGCGACTCTCGCTATATCGCGCAGCGTACAGATGATTCCCGATCCGCCCCACGACACACCCTCGGGCGTGCGGATGCACCATGCGTCAGCGGAGAATCCGATCCGGTCCAAAAATCGCGGTCGCATGTAATCCAGAAAGGGCATGCCAGCAAGCCGTTCGACCGTGGCCGTGAGCACGACGGTTGCCGCAGTGTCGTACGAAAAGATCGTTCCGGGAGGATGCGAGGGGGTCCGATTGAAGAAAGTCCAAACCCAGTCCGGATCGTCGCGCGTATAGGAGGTTGTCGAATGGGGAGTCGCCATCGTCAGGAGATCCCGGACGGTCGAGGCGGCAAGCCACGGATGAAGTTCTTCCGGCAGTTTGTCCGGGAAGTATTCGGCGACCCGATCGTCGAGAGTGAGCCGGCCTTCGTCGATCATCATCCCGACCGCCAACGCGACCAAGCTCTTGCTGACCGAATAAATCCGGTGCATGCGTTCCGCCGACCACGGGGCCCAGTATCCCTCAGCCGCGATTCTGTTGTGACGCACCAGCAAGAACCCGTGCATGCAGATTCGCTCGGCGTCGATCCGCTGCAGAAAATTCAGGATTGCCTGTGAAGGTATTCCCTCGCTTTCAGGTGAGGGTGCCGTTGTAAACACTTTTTCACTTCCCATAGCTGCTCCTTGGGCTTTGGCGCTTGCGGTTACTGGGTGCGCGGCCTGATCGCTGGTGAGACGTAGTAGGAAACATAAAGGGGCTTTTTGGGATTCTCTGTCAAGGCGCTCAGTCCACACCAAGATTAGGCCAATTCCCTTAGGTCCTGCGACAGGACTCCCAGTACGGTCTTATTGCGGCGGGCACGTATTTACATTAGGGTGCTCAGGGCAGGTTGATATCAGAGAACTTAGGAGTCTCTCTTGAAGACAGGTGGTCTGGACATTCGATGCGTGCGCGGGCTGCTGCCGGCTGTGCTGCTTGGGCTGCTGGCGGGATGCGATCAGGTCGGCGATCCGGTGGAGCCCGTTGCCGACGCGATTGCCTTGGAGGCCAAACTCGACGACCTCTTCGCGCCTCCGACCGCGGCCGAGGTGGAGGCCATCCGCGCCGACTGGGTCCAGCGCGACGTTTCCGCGGCCGAGGCGACCATCGAACTCACCGAGTCGTATCCACTACGCGAGACCCCAGCCACCCTGCGCATCGTGTCCCACAGGGTGGGGGAGGTACTCCACTACGGAGCGATCCTCGCCCCCGACTCCGCGGCTCCGGGCAGCTTGCCCATCTTGATGTACCTGCACGGAGGCGACAGCGGCGTCGAAGTGGATGACATCGGCATCGTGCTCTTCGCCTTGGGCGAACTGCGCGACAATTTCGTCTATGTGATCCCGTCCTTTCGCAGCGAACCGCTCGAGTACGAGGACCGGGAGTGGGTTTCGACGGGGCCCGGCGGTCACTGGGACTACGATGTGGACGACGCCCTAGCGCTCCTCAACGTTGCATTGGAGATAACGCCGCAGGCGAAGATCGAAGGTCTGAGTATCGTCGGCGGCAGCCGAGGAGCAGGCGTCGCCCTGCTGGCCGGGATCCGCGACGAGCGCATCGAGAACATCGTCGCCTTCTTCGGCCCCACCGACTTCTTCGACGACTGGGTCCGGGAGATTGCGCGGGAAGCGACCCTGGGCTCTCCACGAGACCTGACCGGGGTCGCCCACATCGATACCACCTTCATCCAGCCCTACATGAAAGGTGAAATCGACCTTGCAGAAGTCCGCCTCGAACTGGTGCGCCGCTCCTCAGTCCTATTTGCCGAGGACCTGCCCGCGGTCCAACTCCACCACGGCGACGCTGACGAAACCGTCGTCGTCAGCCAAGCTCATTCCCTGATCCGGGCCATGGAAGCACTGGGACGCGAGCCCCCCGAATTCGAGGCGTTCATCTACGAGGGAGGCGGACACACACTCTTCTCGCTGAGAGGTGCCATCCCGCGCGCGGTGGATTTCCTGCGGCGGGCTCTGGGAGGGGAATCGGCACTAGTTGCGACTACGGCGTCCCGGTAATGGAATTAGTGCACGAGCGCCGCGCCGAAGACCGAGGCCGGTGCTAAATTGTTCTGCTTGCTTCGGTTCACATATTCGTTAACTTATCAGCGTGAGAGAGATCAGCTTTTATCGCACAGCATCTGGACACTGCCCTGTCGAACAGTTTCTCGACTCCATAGCTACTAGGCAAGCTGCCAAAATCACTTGGACATTGCATCTGATTGAGGAATTGGAGTTTGTCCCCCGCCAGTACTTCAAGAAGTTGGTCAACACCGATGACATTTGGGAGATTCGCGTCAACATTGGTAGGGATACATTCAGACTTCTGTCCTTCTTCGACGGTCCAAACTTGGTGGTACTCAACCATGCCTTTGCCAAAAAGACACAGAAAACTCCAAGATCGGACCTTCATCTGGCAGAGCAGAGAAAACGAGATTACTTCAGGAGGAAGAACCCATGAGCGACTTGAAAAAGTACGTCGCAAGACGCAAAGCAAGAGATCCCGAATTTGCCGAGAATTACGAAGCCGGTTACTTGGAATTCAAGATCGGTGTTCTTCTCAGACAGGCTCGGGAAGAAGCTGGCCTGACCCAAGAAGAGGTGGCGCAAAGGCTAGATACCCAGAAATCTGCTATTTCAAGAATAGAAAATCATGCCGAGGATATTAGGCTATCAACGCTAGAAAAGTATGCAAGAGCGATCGGCAAGAGACTCCATCTTTCGGTGGGATAATTGCGACGTAACTGTATAGCATCCTAACTCCCACTCCTCTATAGCTTTCCTACTCATAGCGCAGCGCATGTACGGGATTCTCCCGTGCGGCGCGGACGCCGATGTACGCCACCGTCCCCAATGCAATCGCAAAAGCGATCATCCCGCAGAGGAGATAGGTCGTCACCCCCAAGCCGAACTGATAGGCGTATCGCGACAACCATTGGCCTACCAAGAAGTGAGCCAGTGGAAACGCCAACAAACAGGCCAAGGCAACCATTTTCGCCAAGTCGCGCGACAAGAGCGCGAGGATCTCTGCCACCGTAGCGCCGAGCACTTTGCGGACGCCGATCTCCTTGGTGCGGCGCTGCAGGACAATAGTCGCATGGCCGAACAAGCCCATGCAGGCGATTAGAATGGCGACGATGGAGGCAAAGGTAACGGTGCGACTGCTCTCCTTGTCACTCTCGTACTGACGGGCAAAAGCTCGGTCGAGGAACTCGTACTCAAAGGGTTGTTCGGGTGCCACCTTTTCCCATAGCTGCTCTAGGCCCGCGAGCGCGTCGTCAACCTCGCGTGTATTCAGCCGCACCAGTGCCCGCTCAAAGGACACTTCCGGCCCATAGTGGAACACGGCGGGCTTGATCGGCTCCCGAAGAGAGCGGAAGTGGAAGTCCGGTATGACGCCGATGACGGTAGGCGTTTTGCTCACGCCGTGGCCCCCGTACTCTGGTAAGAATTCCCCAACGGCACTTTCCCCCCAGCCGTAAGCGTCCGCAAAGCGCTGATTGACAACGACACTTTCCGTCCGATCAGCCAGCCGTTCGGCCGCAAAGGAGCGGCCGGATATGAGGTTGATGCCCAAGGTGGTGAAGAAGTCGGGGTCAACGGCATACACGAACACGCTCACGCGCTCCCCGTCCGGCCGCTTGATGTAATTGGTGCTAGCACTGAGCGAAAATTCGCGATCGGCCAAGGCCACCCCAGCGACACCCGACCGGGAAAGGGCTGCCTCCTTGAAGCGTTCGCCAAGCCGCGTGGGGTCTGCACCGCGCAGCTTGACGACGACGACCTGCTCAGCCGCGTATCCCAGATCGCGCGACTGAGCAAAATCCAACTGCTGACGAATCGCGATGGTGCAGAAGATCAGGAGAACCGCCATGCCGTACTGCAAGGTCAGGAGCGCACTCGTCACCCTACTTTTTCGCCACGGCGATACCTCGCGGACGACAGACGCCGGCTGCATCCGCGCCACGATCAGGGCCGGATAGCTTCCCGCGGCGATGCCGATCAGCACCACCAACAAGACGCCTCCACCGACGAGAATTGGCAGACCTAAATCGCCGAGCGACAGCCCGACCCAATGGTCAAGTCCATAATGCGCGTTAAAGACGGGCAACCCCAACTGCACGAAGACCAGTCCGGCAATCAGGGAGAAAAAGGCCAGCAGGACGCCCTCGCCCAAAAACTGCAGGGCGATTTGTGCCTTGTTAGCGCCGAGCGCCTTGCGCACGCCCACTTCCGCGCTCCGGCCGATGGAACCCGCTACGGCGAGGGTGGTGAAGTTGATGCAGGCAACAGTTAGGATGACGCCAATCAGAGCGACGAGGGCGAGGATTGACTCCATGCTCACGGATTTTTCAGAGCTATAATAGGTCTGGGCCTGCGGGTCAATGTAGATCGTCCGTGCGTCTTCGAGTTCGAGTAGGAAGGCGTCTGGATCGTCCTTCCAGCGCACGCCTTTGTAGCGTTCCCAGAGCGGGGCGATGAACTCGCGGGAGAACTCCGGGAGCTTCGCTTCGAGTGCCTTCCGCTCGGCAAGAGGCTGAAGCGTGACGTATGTAGAAGCCGTAGCGCCCCAATAACTGGCCATGCCATACTTCGTCCGGTTCTCAAAGCGGATCACCGCGTCAAAGTCCAGGCTCCGCTTTTTTGGCAGATCGGCGAAGACACCGGCAATCGTGTATGCCTCGGGTCCCTCATTGCCGTGCAAGACGATCTGCCGGCCCACGAGTTCTGGGTAGTCCCTGAATTCATCTCCGAACATGCGCTCGGCCAGTCGCTTGGAAATGACGACTTGGTCGAGGTCGTCGAGCGCCGTGGCCGGATTACCGGCCGCGAGCGGATAGTGGAACATCTGTAGGAACGGGGGATCAACCTCGACCACTGAGTGTTCGAGATGGCGCTCACCTACTGTCATCAGGACACTCGTCGAGATGACGCGCGTGGTGCGGGCGATCTCGGGGAATGTCTCCGCGAGCGCCGCGGCGAGATCCTCGCTCTGATACGCTGGGCGCTGTATATGACCCGCAGAGCTAATCTCGCGTGCCACTACGCGGAAGAGGCGGTCATCCTCGCGGAGGTTCCAATCCGCGGTCAGAGCGCCGTGTACGCCAAGGCCGAGGATTGCGCTGACGGCAATGGCGACGGACAAGCCCACGATGTTGATGCTGGTCACCACTTTGTCGCGCATCAGGTTCCGCAGTGCGATTACGACGTAACTGCGCAGCATCTTGAACCTCCTTCATCTATTTCGCCTGCTCGATAGCGATCGCGCCGGCCTCGCTCTTGAGCACAAAGTCCGCTGCCAGTATATCAAGGCCGCTATGCGCGTTCGACAACATCGTCACCTCGGAATTGTTGGCTATGGAGAGCGGCCTGTCCTCATCCCTACCCTCAAAGGCCGCATACTGGATCTGGCCGCATAGCGTGAACGCAGTCAGATGCACCTTGTCCAGCAAAACCTCGTCGAGCAGGGCCTCTTTGAGCGAGAGATGGATATCGCCGGCGCACGATTCCAATTCGATGCGGCTGTCCGCGGCGAGTTGATCCTGATGCAACTGCGTTTGGCCAAAGCGGTTGTAGATCCGCACCCGGCCCCCCAGCCGCGCGGCCTTGATCTGCACACTGCCCACGTCAATATCCACACCGCCGCAAATATCCTCTATACGACAATCTTCAGCCGCATGACGCCTGACGCTAATCTCGCGGCCCTCCATCCTCACGCCGAGGTATCGGTAATAGCGCTGGTAGAGCTTGCCGCGGATATTGCGCGCCGTCTCCAATGCGCTATCGAAGAGTTCCACATCGCCCTCAATATCGGCCACCTCCTCACAGGTCGATTCGATAAAACTAATTGAGCCTTGCAGACCGAAGGCGCGGACCTGCTTCCCTTTGATGACAGTCACGCGCTTGCCCTCGGGCACCAACAACACTAAGCTGGCGGAACCAACCGGTCCATGGACTCTTTCGAGCGACGTGCTGTTGGGGCGAAAGACCTTTTGGACTTCTGCCGTAACAGCCGAGGGCGGCAGGATTATGTCTTCGAGCTTTTCGCGATAGACCGTTATCCGCGTGGCCCGCCCTAACCCCAAGCGCATATCAGCCGGCATACTGCCGCCGGTATATGCCTGCATCTGGGGAAAGGCATCCGTCGTCTTGACACCATTTGCCACACCCCACGGATGGCAACCCCCCAAGAAATAGGCTCGCCAAATCTGTCCGCTTCCCATTGACATGGCCTTGGGGTGGCCGTTTTGCTCTCTGGTCCCCATGAATACCTCGCCCTCGTGTGGCCCGCTGGCAAAAAAATAGTCCACTTGGTCGGCCCCGATCTCGATCCCTTCGACGCTTTCCCGGGCCTTTTCCCGCGTCAACCCAATTGCGCTGAGCGTCCCTTCGAGCACTGCGTCTTCGCCCTCGGCTTGGCGGATCTCGAGATCGGTGTCGAGGGCGCAGTAGAGGACGATACGCTCGGTGTCCCTTAGCTGAATCGTCTCCTGCACCTGTCGGGTGGCGATTTGGCACACCACCTCCTGGACCTGTTCGGTCACGTCGATTGGCTGCATGGCAATCTCCTCGTGGTCGGGTTCATCCAATAGCTGGCGCAGCCGGATGCGTCCTTGTTGCAATCGGCCGCACACCGTACTCAGGGGGACTTCCATCAACTCGGCGATTTCTCGGTAGGACAGGCCACTTAGGTAATACATCAGTACGGCCGAGCGGTAGTGTTCGGGCAACAGGTCAACGGCCTCCTGCAACTCCAGCCGCCGCATCTGGTCGGCGTGCTCGGCCGCGGCCGCATTCTCCAGAGTCGTCTCTGCCGAATCCAATGGCTGTGTCCGCCTGCGGTCGCGTAACCAGTCCTTGCAGCGGTTGGCTACGATGTGCATCAACCAGCCACCGAAGCGCTCCTTATCGCGCAGTTGCCCCAAGCGGCAATACGCCGCAACAAAAGCGTCCTGTACGATGTCCTGAGCATCAACCCGCGAGCGCACGTAGCGCAGGGCCGTGGCAAAGGCCGCGTTCTGGTAGTGCCGGACGAGCGGCTCAAAGGCTTGCGCGTTGCCCGCCAAGCAGCGCTCGACGAAGTTTTCGGGATGGAAGTTGTCCATAGGTATTCAAATGCGGGACCGATGACACATATCAACCCGTCTGCAAGTAAAGACGGCCAAAGAAGGGAAAATTAAAAAGGCCCATACATTTTTTTGTAAGAGCCTAGTTGCATTTGAGCTACTCATAGCGCAGCGCTTCCACCGGATCAATGCGACTCGTCCTGACGGCGTGGTAGCAAGCGGCGTGCATTTACTCGTATCGCAACGCATCCGCCGGATTGGTCCGCGCCGCCAGCCACGTCTGACTGCTGACGGTGGCCAGTGCAACCGCGAGAACGCCCACGCCTGCTACCACAAACCACTCCAAGCCAATGTCAATGCGATAAGCATAGAACGCGAGCCAGCGATTCAAGACGAAATAGGCCACAGGCCAAGCAATCGCGTTGGCCACCACCACCAGCCAGCCGAATTCGCGCGACATCAACAGCAGCACGCTGCCGGTCGTAGCGCCCAATACCTTGCGGATGCCAATTTCCTTGGTGCGCCGCACCGCCGCCAAAGCGACCAAGCCAGAAAGCCCCATACAGGAGATCGCAATGGCGACGGCACTCATCCACCCCATGACCACGCCGACGCGCTGCTCGGTCTCGTATCTCGCGGCAAAAGCCTCGTCGAGGAAGCGCACGCTGTGTAATTCGTGTAATTCATATTCCGGCAAAACCCGCTTCCACAGCGCCTTTACTTCTTCGACCGCAGCGGGCAGGTCGGCGCGGTCGAGCCGGAATAGAGTGTGACTGAACCGGGGTTCCTGCAATTCGAGATTGGGCATAAACGTCGTCAGAAAAGTCGGTCCTATGGTATGGCGCATATTCACGAAATGGAAATCCTCGACTATGCCGATCACCGTCACCGGCTCGCCATCTCCCTCGGAAAACGTCAAGGTGCGACCGATCATATCTTCGGGTCCGAAGAAACGCACGGCGGTCTCGTTAAGCAGGACACTGTGCGGCAAATTGGGATCGAAGCCGCGCCCAGCGAGGACCTCGATACCCATGACGCTCAGGAAGTTTGGACTCACGTAAAAGGGCCTGACGTGGAGCTCGTTCTCATCGGATTGGATTAGTCTGAGGCCCGGACTGCCAAAGCCGGGTGCTACCGAGGCACCAGTGACTCCCTGTACAAGTCCCGGTCGGGAGTTAATCTCATTGGCGAGGCGCTCAATCTGCAAAGCCTCGATAAAGCCCTCATAACCCATCAGCGCGACTTGGTCGCCGTCGAAGCCCAAATCCTTGGTGCGCATAAAATCGAGCTGTCGCGCCATAGTGATCGTCACGACGACGAGGACAGCCGACAGCGCAAACTGCACGACAATCAGACCGCGACCGAGCACGCCGTGACCAGACTGAGGCGTCTTCTGGGACAGTGCCCGGACGGGATGGAGCCGCGCGACGACCTGGGCTGGATACAAGCCTGAGAGCACGCCGACCACCAAGGCAAGGGTTAAGGCACCTATCCCCGTCTCGACCGACAGCCACTCGATCTCTAGCTGCCGATGCATGAGCTGCTGATGCATGACCTCGTTAAACGTCGGCAACAGGATCTCGGCGAGCCCCATGCCAACGACGATGGCGATTAGGCTCACTGCGATTGCTTCGGCGAGAAATTGGTGGGAAAGCTGGTTACGCGTCGCGCCGATCACCTTGCGCACCCCGATTTCCAGGGTCCGCGTCATGGCGCGGCTCATGGCTAGGTTGACAAAGTTGATGGCAGCGATCAGCAGCACGAGCGCGGCTAACCCCGCCAGCAGATAGATTTGCTCGGCCGAGCCATAACCGAGGATGACGGGTCCCATTATTTTAGGTCCTAAGTGAGCGCCCACAAAAGGTTGCAACTTCAATCGATCCCGCGAGGTCAGGGATGCCAGCCGCGTTTCCACTTCGGCAGGCTCTACGCCCTCTTCGAGTTCGACAAAAAGTCCTTCTAGGCCCCTAAAGTGCAGAGTCTCGGCCGTTGCCACAGGCACTAGTACGTCTCTACGCAAAATAGAAGGCCCCGGCAGGGGTGCCAGTACGCCCGTAATGGTACACTCCACCTCGAGGGGCGTCTCCTTCAGCGGCGATGTCGAGTAGTCCCGCACGACGGTGTGTAGCCGGATGCGCTTGCCCAGCAAGGCGTGGGTTGGCACATCGGGGCTGAAGTACTTCTGCGCCGTCTCATGGGAAAGGACAACGCTCTGAGAATCGTCAAGGGCCGTCGCCGCATCGCCCGCAGCCAGCGGCAAGGTGAACATAGTGAGGAAGGCCGGATCGACAGCGAGGAAGGACTTGTCAAACGTCACATCACCGTACGAGACCTCGCCACTTCCCAACTTCATGAAAACCGATTCGCGGATACCGGAGACTTTAGCGCCCACACCCTCGCCCAGACGGTAACCTTTTATCGTGGAACGGTTAAAGGAGGCACCAGATTCTGGCTCTAGCCGCTCATTATAAATGGCGAAGATTCGATCCCCTTTTTCGTGCCAAGTGTCAAAAGAGGTTTCGTGGCGCACGAACAGCAGACACAGGACCGCCACGGCAAAGGCCACGGATAGGCCGATGATGTTAATCAGCGAGATCGTCTTGTTGCGCCCCAATACGCGCAGGGCAATGATCAGATTGGTCTTCCACATATCATCCGGCTTTTCTTGGGCCGTCCATGCTACTCCGTAGCACCGGCCGCTTCGAGAAGGTCTATTAGCCTTTGGCGAAGGGGACTTTTTTTGGCAAAGCTCAAGGCCGTCCTACCGGTGTTATCTTGGGCATTAACGTCGGCCCCGTTATCGAGCAAAAGACGCGCTACCTCGATACCGCCCGGCCCATCGGAGCCCCTAAAATCAGCGGAGAACATCAAGGCCGTCCAGCCGTTATTATTTTGTTTATTTATGTCGATGTCGGCCCCGTTATCGAGCAAAAGACGAACCACCTCCACAGCGCCCCCCCGAGCGGCTTCCATCAAGACTGTCGTGCCGGTGTCATCTCGGGCGTGGAGGTCGGTGCCGTTGTCGAGCAAAAGACGAACCACCTCCACAGCACCTCCCCGAGCCGCCAACATCAAGGCCGTCTGGCCGTAGTTACTTTTTTTGTTTATGTCGGCCCCGTTATCGAGCAAAAGACGAACCATCTCCAAGTCGCTCTCCTGAGCCGCCCACATCAACACCGTCCGGCCAGAGGCATCTTCGGCATCCGTGCCGGCT
>VXZF01000097.1 GCA_009845645.1 Gemmatimonadota bacterium
AGCGCACGGACGCGCCGTTCCGCCTGCCCGTAGATCGGGCCTTTGGGGTCAAGGGCTTTGGCTTGGTCTGTACGGGTACGGTGCAGGACGGGGCCTTGGCCGAGGGCGACCGCGTGGAGATTGCGCCCGAGGGTCGGGGGGCGCGCGTGCGCCGCTTACAACAGCACGGCGCGACAGTACAAGAAGTGCGGGCCGGCGACCGCGCCGCGATCAATTTGGCTGGCGTGGAACAAGGCCAAATCGATCGTGGGCACTCACTGGTCGCGCCCGGATTTTTCCGTCCTACGCAGATGTTGGACGCCGAGATGCAGCTCCTCGCTTCAAGCCCTATGACCATAGCGTCGCGCACTCGCGTGCGCCTGCACTTGGGGACACGGGAGATTATGGCGCGGGTCGTGCTCCCCGGTGGCAAGCCCTTGACGCCTGGGCAGGAGAGTTTTGCGCAACTTCGCCTAGAAGCTCCCGTAATTGCGGCGTGGGGCGACCGCTTTGTGCTGCGCCGGTACTCGCCAGCGCTGACCATTGGCGGCGGCCGCGTGCTCAACCCGCACCCGGCTAAGCACCGGCGCTTTGAGCCAGCGTTGCTCGCGCATTTGCAGGCGTTGGCCAGCGCCGACCTGCCCGAAGTCGTCGAGAACTGGCTCCGCTACGCGGACGACCGGCTCAGGAGCCAGCAGGTGCTGGCCGGTGAGCTGGGCATTGGCGTGGAGCGGTTGGCGGGCTTGACGGATGAGATTGTAGGGGATGGCCGCGCCGTACGCGTGGTGTCGGAGGGGCAATCGCACGTTTTGCATTTGGACGTGTGCGATCACTGGGGCACGCAGATCGAGGCTGCGCTGGCGAGCTTTCATCGCGCCCAGCCGCTCAAGTTGGGATTGCCGCGCGAGGAACTGCGCAATTTGAGCGCGCGCTACATCCAGCCCGAACTGTTCGACTGTGTGTTGCGCTACTTGGAGGAAGCGGGGCGGGTCGCGCTGGACGGGGCTGTGGTGCGAGCTGCGTCGCACAGCATTCGCTTCACCCCGGAGCAAGAGGTGCTGAAGACGGCTGTAGAGGCGCGGCTCAACAATGAGGATTTTGCCAACTTGCCTGCGGTGGCTGAGCTAGCCCAAGCCCTCGACGCTCCCCTGCCGCAGGTAACGGACATGGTCCAAGCGCTGCAAGCACTGGGGATGGTGGTCGCGTTGGAGGGGGGCTTGCTGATCCATGGCGAGGCTCTCGCCCGTGCGCGGACGCTGCTGAGTGACTCTCTCAAGCGCGACGGCGAGATTACGGTGGCCGAATTCCGCACGCTGATTGGCAGCAACCGCAAATGCGCCATGGCACTTTTGGGTCACTTCGACGCTGAGGGCCTGACGACGCGGCAGGGAGATGTGCGGGTTTTGGTGGGCTGATCTTGCGGCCAGGCGTGCGTTGCGATGGAATCGACGCAGGGTCTGTGGAATTAGCTACGCAGGAAAAAGGGGCTTGTCAAGCACTCTCTACGCCGTTACTTGACAAGCCTCTTTTTCCCGTCTATACTATCCCCTTGGTGATTCATAAAATAAATAAAATCAATTATTTATCACTTGGGGACAAACTGTGGCTTTAAGTATTATGTGGTTAGACGACCCTGCAAGCGGCAAGAAAGAACTGGTAGGCGGTAAAGCAGCTAACCTCAACCAGCTACATAGCGGCGGACAAGTGCCGCTTGGTTTTTGTATCACCATCGATGCTACCGCGAGAATAGTACCGGTGCGGAGTAGTGAAGCATCGTTGCCTCCCGACCTTTATGCGGAGATCGAAGCCGCGTACGCGGAACTGGGTGTTCGTTGCGGAACTCCCGAGCTGGCAGTGGCAATCCGATCCTCGGCTGCGGCGGAGGACGGTGCGGTTAATTCCTTTGCTGGCCAATACCAAACTCTGTTGAATGTCGTGGGTATGGATGCTGTGGCTGCGGCGATAGTCAAGTGCGTGGAGACTGCCTACCGGCCCCATGCCGCTGCCTATCGCAAGCGTTCAGGGGCCAGTGCAGACGAGGTGAATCTGGCCATTCTCGTGCAGGAGTTCATCACCGCGGACGCTTCGGCGGTCGCATTTACCGCCAACCCGGTCACCAACGACCCAAGCGAGATCGTCATCAACGCATATTGGGGATTGGGAGAAGGGCTAGTCGATGGCAGTTCGGTGCCCGACACGTACATCGTGGACAAATGGGAATTGCGGATCAAGACGCGAAGCGTGGCCAAGAAAGAGCGGATGTGTGCCGCTGGGTCTGCTGGCGTGAGCGAAATAGACGTGCCAGCAGCCAAGCGTTCGCGGCCAACTTTAACCGACGATCAGGTCGGTGAGATCTGCCGTAGCGCAGTGGACTTGGAGGCCCGGATGAGGTGGCCCGTTGACTTGGAATGTGCTTTTAAGGATGGGAAGCTGTATTTGCTTCAATGCCGTCCGGTGACAACCCTCGCGCAAGATGGACGAGATTGGTCGGTGGAATGGGACGATCCCAAAGATGCTGAATTGACTTGGCGCAGGGGGAGTCTGGAAACGCCGCTCGATCAGTCGTTTGAATGGTATTGGATGCAGGGTTGGGCGAAAGCGCGGCGAGAGACGGGCAGCGGTACGCTACCTATGCGGATCTATGTGAACGGCTATGCATACGAGGCGGAAAAACCCTTCAGAATCGGCAACCGCAAGGCGCAAGAGGACGCCCGCAAAAAAACGGAGCGCGAGATCCCGAAACTCTGGAAAAGTGAATGGCTACCCGGGCTCAAGCAGAAGCGGGCTTATTTCCGCAGCCTGGACCTGTCGGCGCTGTCCAACGACGAGTTGGCCAGCGTACTGGTCGAGGCACTGCCTTGGTATTGCGAATGCGCGAGGATGCACGCGCATCTAGGCGGGACGGCGGTCGAGGCCGTTGGGCACTTGGTGGAGTGGTATCGCAAACGGTTCCCCGACGCCGCGGAAAGCGAGCCCTACCGATTGGTACAGGGGCAGTCAAATTTGAGCGTTGAGAAGGGACACCTCCTGTGGCAGTTGCAACAGCACCTTACTTCCGCCAACGAAGAGCTTCTAAGAGCCGCTTTGCAGTCGCGCAAGAAGCAGTGCAGATGGGACGGGCTTGAGGGG
>VXZF01000072.1 GCA_009845645.1 Gemmatimonadota bacterium
CCCGCCCCACATCCCGTTCGACGATGCGGGCCGCGTTGCGTTGTGCCGGGCGCTAGACGACCTCGGCTTTGCAGTGGAATGAGGGCCATTCCCCTCCCGGACGGCGACCTGCGCTACGCCCCCGACTTTTTGGCCCCTGATGAGGCCGACCAATTCATGCGGCAACTGTTGGACGGTATTGAGTGGCAACAGCACCACGTCGTCGTCTTTGGCCGCCAGCACCCCGCGCCGCGTCTTTCGGCGTGGCACGGGTCCCCAGAAGCCCACTACGCCTATTCGGGGCTGGCGCTGGAACCGCGTCCGTGGACCGAACCGCTGCTAGACCTCAAGACGCGGCTCGAAGCCGCCGCCGACTGTCCCTTCAACAGCGTCTTACTCAATCAGTACCGCGACGGCCGCGACAGTATGGGTTGGCACAGCGACGACGAGCCAGAATTGGGAGCCAATCCGACGATTGCCTCGCTGAGTTTGGGCGGAACGCGTCGCTTCCTTCTGCGGCACAAGCGCCGTGATCACCTTCCGGTTGAAATCCCCCTCGGACACGGCGCGCTCATCATCATGCGCGGCCCAACTCAAACCCATTGGCAGCATCAAGTCCCCAAGACCCGACGCCCGTGTGCCCTGCGCCTCAACCTCACCTTCCGCTACATCGTCGCTATTGGACAACCTCCCACCGATGCGCCTTAATCCCCTGCCCTTGCACCGCGGCTAGCGACTCTACCCACTGCCTGCACCATTCGTCGTAGTCCCTCAACTCAGACGCGGGGTTGGACCGACTGCGAGCCACGAAATCGGGATAGAAGGGGCGACCGGTCGGCGTCCCCGTCTCCTGATAGCGCAAGTCCATACTCCAGCGCACCGTGTCCGCATTGTTGGGCGTCGAGCGATGCGGGGTCTGCTTGTCCATCAACAACACGTCGCCTTTGTCCATCGGTAAGGTGAGCGCCTCAGTCTGCGGCATTTCCTCGTCGATGATCACCGTGCCCAAACCCTGCTTGATGTGGTGCTGTACCAGCCCGTTCCGGTGCGCTCGCGGCAAGATCTGCAAACAGCCGTTTTCCGGCGTCGCCGCGCACAGCGGCAGCCACACCGTCAGAATGAAGTGCGGGTCGGCCTCCTCCCAAGTAACGCCGGCGTCTTGGTGCCAAGGGGCCACGTGCGGGTCGCTGCCGCTTGGCGTCACACCCTCAGGCAGTTTGGCGCGGGTGTGCTGAATCGGGCTACAAGTGATCTCCGGCCCGACCAAGCTCTCGACCATATCGAGCAGGCGGTCGTTGCGCAAAAATTCAAACGAGGCCCGCCCGCGCAAGTGCATGATGTCGAGTTCTCTGTAGATCGCGTCGTCTTCGCGGCAGATTGAGATGAGGCGACGGTCGAAGGGCTCGTCCGCATACAGGGCCGAGATGTGGCCGGTCGCCAACAGCTCCTCGGCGCGGCGGCCGATGTACTCTTCGTACTCGGCGATGATCGGGTCGAGGTCGGCGTCGGTCAACGCGCCGCGCAGCAGCAGATAGCCATCCTCCGCAAATTGGGCGACCTGTTCGGGGGTTAGTTGCATGAGGCTTCTCCTGATGGATGGTAGCGTGTGGTGATAATCTACAATTTTTCGTCGGTGCCGCGCTAACATCAAGGAACAGCGCGTCGCCAGTTTGTATATTTACAATTGCAGGCCAGTCTCTCCGGTCACCTAGTCTATTTCTTTAAAACGGAGCGTAAACCAGATGAAGAATATGCGGTTGTTCAATGTCGCCCTGTTGCTGATCTGTGTTCTGTGTGTTACGGACAGCCGCGCCCAAGACCATACTCGCTTGAGTCTACCCGAAGGTGCCATCGCCCGTCTTGGTAAAGGACGGATATCTGGTAGTATCGCGTATTCGCCCGATGGCACCCGGCTAGCAGTGCCCAGTACCATTGGTATTTGGCTCTATGATGCGCACACTGGTACCGAAGTCTCCCTGCTCACGGGACATACAAGACAGGTCTTTTCTGCGATGTTTTCGCCGGATGGAACGACTTTGGTTAGTACGAGTGAGGACCACACGGTGCGCCTGTGGGACGTAGCCACCGGCCAGCTAAAGGCCTCCTTGGAAGGCCATACAGATAGGGTCTATTCCGTAGTGTTCTCACCGGATGGAAAAATCTTGGGCACTGGCGGTGGGGGCGTAGATCATACGGTGCGGTTGTGGGATGTAGCCACTGGCCAATCAAAGGCCAAATGGGAGGAAGACTGGTATGCTGCGTATGCGAATATCAATTATACCGTGGCGTTTTCCCCAGATGGTGCTACTCTAGCCATTGGCCATTGGGCCGAGCCGGCTACTACGTTAGCTGAAGCTAACGGGGAGTGGGACAACGACCCCGACATCCCGTACGGCACGATTGAGTTGTGGGACACAGCCACCGCCCAACTGAAGACCACCTTGGAGGGACATACACATGTCGTTTCCGTGGTGTTCTCGCCAGATGGAACTATTTTAGCTGGCGGGGGCTGGGACGGCACGATTCGGTTGTGGGATACGGCTACTGGCCAACTAAAGACCACCTTGGAGGGACATACGGGACATGTCTTCTCCGTGGCGTTCTCGCCGGATGGAAAAACCCTAGCCACTGCAAGTCAGAACGTGGTTCGGTTGTGGGACGTAGCCACCACCCAACTGAAGATCTCCCTAGAGGATTCGGGGCATACAGCGTCAATCTCTTCCGTAAAGTTTTCACCGGATGGAAAAATCTTGGTCAGTCTTGGAGTTTGGTTGGACAACACAATCCGATTGTGGGATGTGGCCAGTGCCCAACAAAAGGCCACCTTGGAGGGGCATACAGATAGGGTCTATTCCGTGGTGTTCTCGCCAGATAAAACCACGCTGGCCAGTGCGAGTGAGGACCACACGGTGCGGTTGTGGGATGCGGCTACCGGCCAACTAAAAGTCACCCTAAAGCATATGGCGTCAATCTCTTCCGTAGCGTTTTCGCCGGATGGGAACACGCTGGCCAGTGGGAGTCAAAGCGAGGTTTGGTTGTGGGACGTGGGCACCGGCCAACAAAAGGCTACCTTGGAAGGCCATACGGAGCGTGTCGAGTCCATGGCGTTTTCGCCGGATGGAAA
>VXZF01000133.1 GCA_009845645.1 Gemmatimonadota bacterium
TCGCGGCTCAATGCCGCACCTTGATCCTTTTGGATCGTGCTATGGCCATCTTTTCAGACCACTGGGGACGGCAATATCGTCCCCACCAACGTCATATGTGAAAGGAAACCGCAATGCATATCCATTTTCTAGGTGGTGCCAACGAGGTTGGTGCTTCCTCTACGCTCATCACAATCGGAGGTCAACGTATTCTGGTGGATGCAGGCATCCGCATGAATTCTACACCGGACGAACAGTTGCCCTACTTTTCAGACCTAGATACACCCGACGCCGTTCTGCTAACACACGCACATACCGATCACACGGGAGCATTGCCCGTGCTGATTAGGGATCATTTGCCTAAAGGTGTAAAGGTGTATAGCACCGCTTCAACGAAGGCCATTACGCAGGTGCTGTTAGAAGGCAACGTGAACCTGGAACGACGCGAGAAACAAGAAGATAAGCCACCCCTGTATACTAATTCCGATGTCGATGCAGCGTTGAAGCGCGTAGTTAAAGTGCCGTGGTGGGAATCTAAACCGATCTGCGGCGGGGCATTGACCGCAACATGGATTCCTGCCGGGCACATTTTGGGCGCATCGATGATCTGTATTGAGGGCGAACGGGAAAGTATCTTGATGACCGGCGATGTGTCTGTTAACAACCAGTTGAGTATCCCAGGCATGGCTGATAAGGGAGCTTATCAGCCCGACGTGATGGTGATGGAGTCAACCTATGGCGCTCGTTCGCACCCTATTAGTCGTGCCAAGGAAGAAGACAGACTTGTATCGGATGTGGCCGCTAGGATTGCTGCCGGTGGCCATGTGCTAATGCCAGTGTTCGCCGTAGGACGCGCTCAGGAGGTTATTCTGATTCTGAAACGTGCAATGGAGTGTGGAAAGATTCCCGAGTTTCCCGTGTATATCGACGGGATGGCATGTGCAGTCAATGAGCTATACCCAAAGTTTGTCGATGCTCTTTCTCTGGACTTGCTCAGTGCAGTAATACGAGGTGAGCCCCTTTTTTATTCGGAGCATATAAAAAAGGTCCCGCCATGTGATAAGCCCTATCACATTTTGTCAAAACCCTGTTGTATCGTAGCACCTTCGGGCATGTTGATCGGTGGCCGGTCGTGGGATTACGCCGATCTCTTAGTTGACGATCCGAAGAACCTAATTGCAATTACGGGTTACCAAGCTAAAGGGAATCCTGGATATACGCTGAAAAACGAGGAAGAGTGGAAACGGGAAAACGGATCGCCCATACCCGTAGAATGTGATGTAGAATCTTATCAGCTTTCGGCCCATGCGAACCAAAGCGAACTGACGCAGTTGGTCAAGGAAGTGCAACCGCGCAAATTGTTTCTCGTGCATGGCGATACCAAAGCGCGAGAAGGGTTGAAGCGATCCATTCAAAAAACATCTCCAGCCGTGCATGTGGAACTTCCCCAAAATGGAGACTCGTATTACGAACAAGTGTATCGTTTGAGGAGAGTTGCCTAACTGGTAGTAAGGGAAGCGAATGGACCATTTCGCGTGCGAGAATTGGCCGAGATATGGTTCGGAACAGAGTGGACGACGCTGAAAGAAGAGAAGCTGTTTAGGCGGCTTTTATCGTTGGATTGGCAAACGCTTTTTGTACGGGACCGCCAATCTCCTAATCTGTTCCATTTGAGCCGAACTGTTTAAGCACGGTTCAAAGTCTTAAGGGTGCCCCTACGGTTTTTGTCGGGGCACTTCTTCGTTTACATAGCTAGCTGCAAAATTGCGCGACTGCATCCTGCGCCGAGCCGAGTAAGCGCAATGGCACGACGTCGACCTGCGCGTCGAGGACGTACGACTTCTGGCCGGGGTACACGATAATGACCCGTTCGAGCTTCAAATCGTCGAGGGCAATGCGGATGGAGCGCGTCAGGCGCGGCGCGTCCGTGCGCTTGCATTCGACGCCTAACCAGCGACCGTTCAGGCGCAACACGAGGTCTATTTCAGCCCCTTGATGTGTGCTCCAGAAAAATGCCTCCTCCGGCTGCAGCCAAGCGAGTAACTGCTCGATGACAAAACCCTCCCACGACGCACCAAGGCTAGGATGATTCATCAACTCGCCCTCCGTCCGAATGGCGAGCAATTGGTGCAAGAGGCCGCTGTCCCGCAGGTAAATTTTGGGAGCTTTGACTTGCCGCTTGGCGATGTTGGCGTAATAGGGCTGCAATTGGCGAATCATGAACGCATCTGTCAGCAGATCGAGATAATGCCGCGTAGTAGATGCGCTCACATCCAAGGCGCGGGCCGGTGCGGCGGCGTTCCAAGTCTGCCCGTGATAGTGGGCGAGCATGGTCCAGAAGCGATGCAGAGCAACGGCCGGGATCCGCGCACCCCATTGGGGCATGTCGCGCTCCAGCAGGGTCTGTATGAAGTCCTTACGCCATTGGTGGCTTGCAGCGTCGCTGGAAGCCAAATACGACCGCGGCAGACCGCCGCGCAGCCACAGAGTACCGGCTTGATCGGTGCCCACTTCGCTTAGCTGAAAGCCGCCGAGGGTAAGGTGCTCAACCCGTCCGGCCAAACTCTCCGAAGACTGGCGCAACAAGTCGCCGGATGCGCTCCCCAAGATGAGGAATTGGGCCGGTGCGTCGCGGCGGTCCGCTAGCACCCGCAGAATCGGAAATAAGTCTGGTCGCCGCTGCACTTCGTCTATGACGGCAAGGCCGCGCAGCGTCTCTAGCGCAGTCATTGGCTGATCGAGCCGAGCGAGACTGACCGGATCCTCCAAATCGAAGTAGTTCGCCGAATCCTCCCGCACGAACTCGCGGGCGAGTGTGGTTTTGCCGCATTGGCGCGGTCCGACGAGGAGCACCAACGGGCTTCTGGAGAGGGCTGTATGCAAACGATCAATGGGCTGTGGGCGAGGAATCATAAGTAGAAATATAATGAAAATCGACGGTGCAAGAACCGATTTTCATGGTTGAAGCACATCCCAGAGTTCGTCTATAGGCACGGGTCAATAGATTTCGTCGCGGCGATTCTCTGTACCACCTTCTCAATCGTCGTCTTCGCGCTCGCTGAGGAGCTCGCCGCGCTGGAGCCGCTCGGCGTTTTCCGTGGCCCAGAGGATGTTCTTCATCA
>VXZF01000583.1 GCA_009845645.1 Gemmatimonadota bacterium
GTCGCATCGTCACGCCGGGTATGTACATCCTCCGCGTCACCGCGGAAGGCGATGCGCTTACCCGCAGCGAAAACCACCTGATCTCGGTAGCCTACTGATGGACAAGCTCCTCACCAACCGATCAGCCTTCTTGCTGTGGCTGACCGTCTCTTGGATCACCACGGCAGAAGCTGACATTGCCTTGTGGCAGCTAGGCGGCAGCGGCTTGGAGTGGGCCGAGCACGACTCGGTCGCCATTCTGATCGATGAGATTACCACGCCTGGGGCGATACAGCCCATCTACATACAGCCCGACCGCTCCGTCTTCTCCTATCTGACCAACTGGGGCAGTTGGACTCCCCGCGAACTGGGCTACGTCGATGGCGAAAGACCGCGAGTATCTGGCAATTTGCGCTTGGTGGACGGTGACAGCACGTCCTATCTCGCGCCCTCTTCGGGTGCCAGTCCTGACGGTCGCACCTTCACCTTCGACCTAGCCGTGCCAGTGCCGGTCTTCTCCTTCGGATTCTACACCCCCTCGCAGGGATACCGCTCGGACGGCAACAGTTTACGCGAAGACGTCGTACCCGCCTACGAACTCTACATCGCCGCCCATAACCCGAACGAATGGCGGCAGATCGCCGACGTGCAGGAGAATTTCCGTCCCGTCGTGCGGCACCAGTTTCCCCGTCAGTACGTGCGCTTCGCCCGCTATATCCGCCGGCTCTCGCGCTCGCTCGAAGCCGCGCAGATCGAGGCATTGCAAATATCCTCACAGGAAATTTGGGCCAAGGGCCAAGCCTATCGAGGCACCATCGGCGATTTCGAGATCTTCGGCGAGGGTGTTCCCCTGCGTGCAGTGTACAAGACGCGGATATTCGACTTGGGGCAGAAGGTCAACTTCGGCCGCTTCTCTTGGGCGGCGACCCCGCTGCGGATAGTGGATGGCGAGCCGGTGGAAGCCCCCGATGCCCCCGTCTCAATCCAAGTCGAGGCGCGCACCGGCATTGACCCCAAGCCGGACATCTACTACGAGTTCACCGACATGGGCACCCGCATCCCAGTATCGCAGCAACGCTACCAGGACGTGCTCAAAAACCCGAGCGGAGCGGTCAACGTCAACGATGGGCAAGGGGGAGCCTTGACGCTGACGACGCGCCCCAAACCGGGGATTCGCGCCGGAATCGAATACGACCAAGACAACTGGACCTTCTGGTCGGTCCCAACGTTCGAGTCGGGCCAAACGCTCGGCCTGCGGTCCGGCTCCCATCTACAGCTAAAAATTTTGCTGAATAGCGAAGAATTCGACGCCTTCGTGCGGCTCGACTCCCTGTGGATCGAAACCTCGCCGACGTTGGCTACCTCCGTCATCGGCGAAGTGGCCCGGTTGGACGACCCGCAGCCCCTGCGCGGCGTTGCCGAAGTAGAAATGGGCGCGACGACGGAGTTTGTCTACGATGTCAAAGCGGAAGTTTCCGCCGCTGACACGGGCTTCGACGCGCTGCGCATCCGCACCGGCGGACCTCCCGCGTTCAAGCACCTCGAAATGGGCATCCCTTTGCGACAGGTGGAAGCGAGCGAGGTAGTCGAAAGCGCGGACGGGTTGACGATACGCTTGCCGGAGCGCTTAAACGCCGGCCGCAACGAGTTGATCCGCGTAGTCTTCGCTGCCGAGGTCTTCGACTTTGCCTGGACCTTCGACGGCCAAGCACTCGACAGTCAGAGCCAGAGCCTGCCACAGCCCGTGCAGAGTGGCGATGTCAGCAGCGACATTGCCACCAATACCCTACGCGTCCTTGCTTCCTCGACCACTCAGGCCGAAAAGATCCGCGACCTGCGCCTCTCCACCTCCGTGATCACACCCAACGACGACGACGTCAATGACCTGCTGGAAATCGAGTATGTCCTCTTAGGGTTACCCCGGACCGTGGCCACTCGGCTGAACATTCACGCGCTCGACGGCCGCAAGGTCGCCACCCTAGCGGCAGGCAGCCAGAAGTCGGGCCTACAGCGCATTCGTTGGGACGGCCGCGACGCCAGCGGGGCACTTTTGCCAACCGGCCTCTACCTACTCGGACTAGAAGTCGAAGGGGAGGCCACAGTGATCAAACGGCTCATCCCAGTGGGATTGGCTTATTGATCATCCCTACTATGTCGCGGTTGACCCGCGACAAGAGCGGGCGTACTATTCTCCGACCAACCCGCATTCCGCACCGTCCGCACGAAATAGCTAGGTAACTGAGCAATCATGTCGAGGAAGGGAAGCACTGTGTTCGAGCGGCCCGATTGGGACGAGTACTATATGCGCATCGCCATGGCCGTCCGGGCGCGCGCCAATTGCACGGGCAACCGCATTGGGGCCATCTTGGTGCAGAACGATCGCATCATTTCGACCGGGTACAACGGCACCCCGCACAACATGGTCAACTGTCTCGACGGCGGGTGTGATCGTTGCGCCCACCGCGACCAGTACGCTTCGGGCAAAGACTACGATTTGTGCATCTGCGTCCACGCCGAGCAAAACGCACTGCTTTCGGCGGCCCGCTTTGGCATCGCCACCGAAGGAGCGCTGCTGTATTCGACGATGCGGCCTTGTTTTGGCTGTGCTAAAGAAATCCTCCAAGCCAAGATACACGCGGTGTATTACCTACACGATTGGATCTATCCCGACGCCGAGCGGCAGGCCAGCTACGAGGAGCTATTGTCGTTTGTGCCGGGCGGCGTGCGGGCCGTGGCCATGGACGACCCGGACGCGGCTTGGGCCGTCTCCTCCTTGCGCCAAGACGAGTGAGGATGCGGCGCGCTGCCTGGGCCACGTGGGCGAGCCTGATGATCGTGGGGACTGGCGGCACCGAGCCGGTCGCCGTGGTACCGGCAACTCCCAAGCCAACGCTCGACGGCATATTGGTCGAGTGGGGAGCACCCGAGCGCATCGGCCTAGTCCCCGGGGGCGAGCGCGTGGGCGTTCGCGGAGCCTTTACCGGCCCGGAAGATCACGAGGCCGACCTCTACCTGATGTGGGACGCCGACTACGTGTACGTAGCGGCCGCGGTAGTTGACGATACCGTAGATGCCCAACAGATTCCCCCTGACAAAAGCGAATGGCGCGGCCCATCCGGG
>VXZF01000334.1:0-2141 GCA_009845645.1 Gemmatimonadota bacterium
CACATCTACGCCCGCCGCTTGGGGCCGGGACTCACGGACACTCAAGACGAAAACGGCAATCCTCTTGACCTGTTTTCCTGGATCAAGCTCCCCGAAGGCCGCGTTCCCGAACGCGAACTGCAATACAATGAGCTAGGTGTTGATCTAGGCGACGACGGCCTCTTGGGCTGGAGCTTCTGGTCGGCACCTTTCAAGCTCGAAGACGCCCTCATTGACGAGAGCCTGCCCGAAGCCGAGTGGCACCATGCGGGTGTCCAGCTACCCTTGCCCGGCGGCACTCGCTACATCCAGTTCCGCATCCTCTTCGATTCCGCCCAGCACAGCGCGGCGCTGTTGGACTTCATCGAGTTCGACTACGACGCGCCGCTGGTCTCGGGGGGGATCGTCGCCGAGATTTTCCCCCCCCGCGTCACCTTGGGCGAGGAGACGGCTTTCCGCTACTTTGTCCGGCCATTCTTCAAAACGGGTGAGGCCACCGCCTTCAACCGGATCGAGATCGCCGTGCCTAGCGCGGATACGCGCATCGACACCTTGCGCTTCGACGGCCAAGACTGGACCGAAATAGTCCCTAACACGGGGGCCGATCCTTTGAGCGGCGTCCATCCCATTCGCCTCGCCCCAGCAGAGGGCCGCACCGACAGCTTGGGACAGTTTGCCCAGCGCGTAGTCACCAATCCGCGCACCGGCTCGTCCAAACTGCACATCAAGCTGCCCCTGATGGGGGCCGAGCACTTTCAATTCGACCAGAACATCGAGATCGTCTTCCGCTCCAAGCTCTTTCGCGGCTCAGAAGAGTTCACCAGTGCGGTGTGGAACGACCAAGGCGACTCCAGTGTCGAATCCATTCCACAACCGGCTGAGGATGGCGACGCTACCCCTGACATCGCTACCAATGCCCTCCTCGTAGTCGCCGACGAGATCGACCAAATCGTCAGGACGCCCCACATCGCCCCCAATCCCTTTACGCCCAACGGCGATGGCATTAACGACGAAGTCACTTTCTCCTTCGACCTTTTTCTCGTCCTCGATCCGGTCGAAGTCCACCTCGAAATCTACGACCTGTCGGGTCGTCGCATCGCCCAGATCCAGCCGGGTGGCTCCACGGCGGGCAGTCTCCAAGTCGAGTGGGATGGCCGCGACAGTCAAGGGCAAGTCGCCCCTCCGGGCATCTATCTCTACCGACTCGCCATTGACTTGGACAACGTCTCCACGGAGCGCTCGGGCACCCTATCGCTGGTCTATTGACCAAAATGGTCGCGTTGACTTTGTGTGCAATTGCCCCTAATATCTTTGAGTGCTTCGCAGCCGCTTTGGCGATGTGCCCATAGCTCAGTTGGATAGAGCATCTGCCTTCTAAGCAGACGGTCGTAGGTTCGAGTCCTACTGGGCACGCCATGCAGTCTTCAAGACCTAGTGGTGGGTGTAGCTCAGTTGGTTAGAGCGCCAGGTTGTGGCCCTGGAGGGCGCGGGTTCAACTCCCGTCATCCACCCCATCTTTCGCCATGCAGTCGCCCTTGGCTGATCCCGCCAAAATCATTACGTGTGACCAGTTACTCACCGTTCGTAGCCAAGTGAAAAAAGCGCGGCAGACCTTCGTCTTCACCAATGGATGCTTTGACCTGCTGCACCGCGGTCACGTCGAGTACTTACGTGCGGCGCGCGCCTTGGGCGATTGCCTTGCGGTAGGATTAAACGATGACAACGGAGTACGCGCCCTCAAGGGACAGGGCCGGCCCTTGTGCCCGCAAGATGACCGCGCCGCTGTGTTGGCGGCCTTAGAATGCGTTTCGCATGTGTGCATCTTTTCAGGTGAGAGCGTCGAAAGCCTCGTGGCTGCGCTCGCGCCCGATGTCTTAGTCAAGGGTGGCGATTACGCCCCACCCGCCATTGTCGGCCGTGAACACGTCGAAGCGCGCGGCGGCCAAGTTCGCGCCCTGCCGCTGTGGCCAGACTTTTCCACCACCCAATTAATCGAGCGCATCAAGGCGCTACCCAGCGCGTAACGCCCCTTGCTCCCATTTGGTTTGGGAGGGGGATTATGCTATATTTTTCGTCAAAGATGGTTCATTTGTGTTTCCGATTAAAAGTGCGATGAAAAGCGCGAAAAGCGCATTGGCGTTGGTCTTGGTTCTTGGGGCTTG
>VXZF01000334.1:2151-3086 GCA_009845645.1 Gemmatimonadota bacterium
GCGCTGTTGCGGCCGCGTACGAGCGCGAGCAAGCCATGGCCGAGCGAGTGCGTCAGCTAGAGGCATCCAACGCCCAGTTGCGGCAAGCACTCAGAGCCTTCCAAAGCCAGAGCCGCGTCCTAAGTGCGCGGCTGGATTCTTTGCTGCGCCGTGCCCCGCTACGCCCCGCCGCCAGCACCAGCCGCCGCGCCCCGCAGGCTGCGGTGACGTCTGACAGCGGCAAAAGCGATGCGTTCAACATGTACCAAGGTGCGCTCTATTACTATCGCCACAAACAATACGACCGCGCCTTGGTAGAGTTTGATCGCTTGCTGCAGAAAGCACCTATGAGTGAATGGTCCGATAACGCCCAGTATTGGAAAGGCGAGTGCTATTACGGGCTGCGCCAATACCAGCAGGCGCTTATCGAATTCACCAAGGTGTTTGCCTTCAGCAACACGGATAAAGCCGACGACTCCCAGCTAAAAATTGCCCGCTGTCACCTTGCTTTGGACGAGCGCGACCGGGCGCTTGCGGCCTTGCGCAAACTGGTCGATGAGTATCCAGATAGCGAATACGTGTCCACGGCCCGCGAACAGATAAAACACCTCGGCGGTTGATGAGAACGATCTTGCTGCGAATTTGTTATTGTCTTTTGGCCGCGCTGATGATTTGTGCCACCGCGTCGGTCGCCATTCCTTTTCCCACCAATATGGACTTGTTAGTCGAGACGGTGGCAAGTGCGGTCAATGAGAGTTTGGGGCGCATTGAAATGCCGGCGGATGCTGCGTCGGCTCCCTTGTTGATCGTGGCGCAGAGCAAACACGACGCCAATTGGATGGTCGAACACCTGCTGGCCAATCGGTTGCTGATGCGCGGCTTTAGCGTGACCTTGGATTCGACCGCAGCCCAATCGGCGAGTATGCGCCTGTCCTACCGAGTGCTCGACCTCGGAG
>VXZF01000300.1 GCA_009845645.1 Gemmatimonadota bacterium
CTTCCATACCCCCTACCCCGACCACCTCCATCCCCTCCGGCCGCTTCCACCCCTGCAAGTTGCTCCGCGCCACCAAACACTGCTCAAACCCCAAACTCCGCGCCTCGGCCACCCGCCGGTCAATCTGGTTCACCGGCCGGATCTCTCCCCCCAACCCAATCTCGCCAATGGCCACGGTCTGCGCGTCAATAGGCTTGTTGCGAAAGCTCGACACAATCGCCAGCCCTACCCCCATGTCCACCGCTGGCTCGTCGAGGCGAATGCCCCCTACGACATTGACGAAAATGTCCTCACTCGACAGGTCGTGGCCGCAGCGCTTTTCGAGTACTGCGATAATAATCGAGAGCCGCTTGGCGTCGATGCCGGTGGCAACCCGCTGCGGATAACCAAAACTAGAGCGCGAGACGAGGGCCTGAATTTCGATCAAGAGCGGCCGCGTGCCCTCCATGCTACAGACGATGGCCGAACCCGACACGCCCTCGGCACGCTCGGCCAGCAGAATTTTGGAGGGATTGGTGACCTCGATCAGCCCTTGGTCTCGCATCTCAAAAATCCCGATCTCGTTGGTCGAACCAAAGCGATTTTTGGCGGCGCGCAGGATGCGGAAGTGGTGGTGCCGCTCGCCCTCTAAATAGAGCACAGTATCGACTAAGTGCTCCAGTACTCGCGGCCCAGCGACCGTGCCCTCTTTAGTCACGTGCCCCACCAAGAATGTGGGAATGCCGCTCTCTTTGGCCAAATAGACGAGCCGCGCAGCGCATTCGCGCACTTGGGTCACGCTGCCGGGTGCGCTCTCCAACTCAGGCATGTAAATGGTCTGGATCGAGTCGATGATGATGGCCAGCGGGCCAGCGGATTGCAACTGGTCGAGAATGGCCGTGAGGCTGGTCTCGGCCATTACGTGCAAGCTCTCGCACAACGCTCCCAAGCGCCCGGCGCGCAGGCGGATCTGCGCGGCCGACTCCTCGGCGGAAATGTACGCGATGCGAAAATCAGAGGCCGCTAGCTGTCCGGCCATCTGCAACAGGAGCGTCGATTTGCCAATGCCGGGGTCGCCGCCAACTAAGACGACCGAACCGGGCATGATGCCGCCGCCCAAGACCCGGTCGAATTCGGAGATGCCGATTTGCAGCCGCTCGTGGTCTTGGTCATCGACTTGGGTAATCGGCTGCAATTGGGAGCGCGGCGATACCGTTAGATGTTCGCGCCGGCTGTCGGGTGCTTGGGGCCGCTCTTCGACGCAGGTGTTCCACTCGCCGCAGGCCACACAGCGCCCAAACCAGCGCGCGGCACTGTGGCCGCAGGACTGGCAGACGTAAGAGGAACGGTTCTTTTTGGCCATGCCTCAACTCGTCTGAGTAGCTATGCGCGCGACAACGACTCGGGGAATTTGGTTTAAGTCCAGTCTTATTTGAACCTCTGTCAAGCGTGCAGACCGCGCAAGTAAGTCCTCCACGGCCGCGCTTTGGCCGTCTCCTACTTCTAGCAGCAGATGACCTCCGGGGCGAATAAAGTCCGCAGCCTCCTGCGCGATGCGCCGATAGCACGCCAAGCCGTCCTCGCCTCCATCCAACGCGAGATGCGGCTCGTAGTCGCGCACTTCCGGCACGAGTTGCGCCAAGTCGCTGCGGCGCACATACGGTGGGTTAGCCGCGACGAGGTCAAAAGGTTCGGTACCGCGGAAAGGTGCGAACAAATCGCCGCAGTGCCACTCGACACGCCCGGCTAGCCCGCAGCGCTGGCCGTTGGCCTTCGCCACTTCTAAAGCAGCAGCCGATACGTCAGCCGCTACCACCTCGGCCGCTGCCGCCTCTTGGGCCAGCGACAGGGCGACCGCGCCAGAGCCGCAACACAAGTCGAGAACCCGACCGCCCTCGGGCAAAAGATCCAAGGCCACATCGACGAGTACTTCGGTTTCAGGGCGCGGGATCAACACCGCCGGCGTCACGGTCAACTCTAGATGGCGAAAGGCGGCCACGCCCGTGATGTACTGCACGGGCACGCGCTGCAACCGCTGCCGCACGTATTCCCGGTAGCGATCCACTTCACTGCGGTGCAAGGGGCGTTCAAATTGCAGGTAGAGATCGAGGCGGTTAACACCTAGCACCGCAGCGAGCAGCAACTCGGCTTGTAGGCGGGCGTTTTCCAACCCCTTTGACGCGAAAAAACGGCTCGTGTTTTCGAGAATGTCGAGCAGCCGCCAAGAGCGTCCGCTCATTGGTCTGCCGCTAGCGCGTCCTGCTGCGATGCGAGGGCCAACTGCTCGACGAATTTTTCAAAATCACCATCGAGGATTTCCTCTAGGCGGTAGAGGGACAAGCCAATGCGGTGATCGGTAACTCGGCCCTGCGGGAAGTTGTAGGTGCGAATTTTCGCGCTGCGGTCGCCGGAGCCGATCTGACCAGCGCGGGCGGCGTCGCGCTCGGCCTTTTGCTCGGCTTGCAGTTTGTCGTAGAGCCGGGCGCGCAGGACCTTCAATGCCTTGTTCTTGTTTTTTAGCTGCGACTTCTCGTCTTGACAGGAGACGACAATACCCGTTGGGGTATGGGTGATTTTCACGGCCGAATCCGTGGTGTTGACGCTCTGGCCGCCAGGCCCGCTGGAGCGGTACACTTCGATTTTCAAATCGTCGGGAGCGATCTCCACCTCCACTTCCTCGGCTTCGGGCAAAACCGCCACCGAGGCCGCCGATGTGTGAATCCGGCCCGAGGCCTCGGTCTTGGGAACCCGTTGCACGCGGTGTACCCCGCTCTCGAACTTGAGCTGGCCGAAGGCATCCGCACCCGAGACCGCGAACACCACCTCCTTAAAGCCGCCGGCCGGATTTTGACTGGCCGAAAGCTCCTCGGTTTTCAAACCCTTGCGCTCGGCGAAGCGGTGGTACATGCGGTACAGGTCGCTGGCAAAAAGCCCAGCCTCGTCGCCGCCGGTGCCGGCGCGGATCTCGACGATGGCATTGCGGCTGTCGTTGGGGTCTCTGGGAATCAGCAGCACTTTAAGTGTTTCCTCTAGTTGCGCTACTTTTCCTTTTAGTTGGTCTCGCTCGGCCGCGGCCAATTCGACTAGCTCTGCATCGCTGCCATCGG
>VXZF01000607.1 GCA_009845645.1 Gemmatimonadota bacterium
GCTCCCAAACCAACGGAACCGTCTCGCCCGGATAGCGGCGGATTTCCTCGCTCATTTCGGCCCAGCTCACAACTGGAGCTTGGCCAACGGCGCGGATGATGTCGCCCGCTTGCAAGCCGAGGCTGTCGGCTGGCGTCCCGGGCTCAACGTGGCCCACCGTTGTGGGGCGCATTAGCTGCACGCCGTAGCCTTCGTCTCCCGCGGGCGGCAGATCGAAATCCAAGAGGATGCCGTCGCGCTCAACTTCGAGCCTAGCACCGCTGCTTGAGATCTCGTCCAAAGCACTGGCCAACTCGTAGGCATTGCCGACGGGCGTGCCTCCGACGGTGCGCACGCGGTCGCCGCGCACCAGACCGACCTCGGCGGCGAGGGAATTCTCTTGGGGATTGACGCGAGTGCTATCGAAGGAGTCGATTCCGTAAACGCTAAAGAGGAAGATCAGGGCTGCGAAGGCGAAGAGGAAGTTCATCGCTGGGCCAGCGGCGATGACCGCCATGCGGATCCCCACCGACCTAGAGGGAAATTCCCAATGCGCGCCAGTGGTTTCCTCGGTGCCCACGTCGGCCATGCCAGCTACCTTGACGTAACCGCCAAAGGGAATCCATGAGATACAGTACTCGGTCTCGCCGCGGGTGAAGCCGATCATTTTGGGCGGATAGCCCAAGGAGAAGCGCTCGACGCGGATGCCCGCCCATTTGGCGACTAGAAAGTGGCCCAACTCGTGGACAAAGACCAAGACGCCTAAGGCGATGAGAAACGAGGCAATAGTAGTAAGGGTATCCAACATACTCTAATCCATCTCAAGAAAAGACGGCCAGCACATCCACGTAGAGATACGCCAGCGGAAAGGCCAAAAAATAGGAGTCAAAGCGGTCGAGCAGGCCGCCGTGGCCTGGGATCAGCATCGGCGCGTCCTTGATGCCCATGTCGCGCTTAAAGGCCGATTCCACCAAATCGCCCACCTGTGCACCAATGCCCGCGACGAGCAAAAGCCCCAGTAGCGACGCCGTAGAAAAGGAGGGCAGCAAAAAGCCCAAGGGTATAGGCAGGGCGCTGCCAACCACGCCGCCAATGCACCCGATCCGCGTCTTATTAGGGCTGATCGCCGGTGCCAGCTTGGCCCGGCCCCAAAACCGACCGCTGAAGTACGCCCCGGAATCTGTGAGCCAGATGCAGAGAAAGAGCACGGCCACCAAGTGGTGAGCCTCCTCGCCCTTACCAGCCGCCTGAAAAAGCAGCAGCGGCGCACTGCCCAAGACGCCTAAGAAGAACACGCCGCCCAATGTTAGAAAGGCGTTAGCCGCATAGCGCTCCGTGCCTTGGAACAAGGCCCACACCACAACCAACACGATGGCCGCCATCAGCAACGCGGCAAGGTCGTCGCCCGTGCCTTGGCGCCAGAAGTAGCTGCACAGACCCAAGACCAACAAGCTACCCGGCAGGCGAATGGGTCGGTAGCCCGCCTCCTCTAGAATATGGTGGTATTCCCACGAGCAGCGCACAGCCACGGCCAATGCCAAGAGGAAGAGCGTCCAGCTAGCCCCTTCGACCAGCAATAGGATCACCGGCACGAATACGATAGCCGCGAGGACGCGCTGCCGCAGGCCGGAGGACTCTGCCGCGGTGTCAGCCGCCAAAGCGCCTCTGTCGCTGTTGATAGGCGGCAATGGCTTCGTACAGGTGCTGGCGGCGAAAATCCGGCCAGTGCACGTCGCCGACGAAGCAGATTTCAGTATAGACCATTTGCCAAGGAAGGAAGTTGCTCAGCCGCATTTCGCCGCTGGTGCGGATCAACAAATCCGGATCGGGCAAATCGGCTGTATAGAGAGCACCGCTGATTTGTTCTTCGTCTATATCCTCTGGGTCAATCTGGCCAGCCGCCACTGCGGCGGCTAGCTTGCGGAAGGCGTCGACTAGTTCGCTACGGCCCCCGTAGTTGAGCGCCAAGTTGAGCTTGAGACCGGTGTTGTCTTTGGTCTGCGCGAGAGCGTGCTCTAGGGCCAATTGTATGGTCGGAGACAACGCTTCAGTGCGGCCGATGGCGTTGAGCGATACGTTGTTTTCGTGGAGTTCCGACACTTCGTCGCGCAGCGACTCGTGCAGCCACTGCATCAGCTCTTCTACTTCCGCTTCGGGCCGGGACCAGTTCTCCGTCGAAAAGGTGTACAGGGTCAGCGCCTCGATTTGCAGTTGGCCGCAGGCGCGGACAATGTCGCGCACCGACTCGCGGCCAAAGCGATGGCCCTCAGTTTTGGGCAGATTGCGCTCGACGGCCCAGCGCCTATCGCCGTCCATGATAATGGCGATGTGTTGCGGCAGGTTTCCCCCGTCCTTGAGGCGCTGCTGGATGCGGAAGTCCTCTTCGGGATGGAGGGGTTTTACCGGGTGGTATTCGCGGGGAGAAATTTCCAGCGGCAGAGCCTGAGCACTCATAACGTAACGGTATAATTCGGTGGGTTTATGTGGCGGCCATCCACGGCCACTGTCGATAGATTTGGGCGCGTTTCGCCTTGAGAAAACAAGGCCGCGCGTGTCTTGGTCAATCTAGGGGAAAGGCTCATATTCGTCAAGCAACCCTAGGTGCCACACGCGCTTGACGCCCTTTGTAGGTGCCAGTATTATGGTACTTATGAAGAAGGAGGCGACGCGCGTCTGCAAAGAACGGCTCAGAAAGCGCGTCCTAACTGTGCGCATGGGGTTGGACCGCAGCCAAGCGGAAGTCAGCGGACAGGCCATATTAGAGCAGGTCTTGGGCTTGGAGGCGTACCGTCGGGCCAAACTCGTCCACACCTATGTCTCCAGCAAGGAAAACGAGGTTGATACCCGCGCGTTGATTTGCACTTGCTTAAAGCACGGCAAGCGCGTGGCAGTGCCAGTGGTGATGCCGGGAACGAAGACGCTGGCCCACGCGCTGATCGACGGCTTAGACCAACTCGTCGTCGGCCCGTGGGGGCTGGCGCAACCCGATCCGGCCGTGGCCACTTGGCTACCCGCAGATGTGCGGATCGACTTGGTAGTAGTACCGGGCATCGCCTTTGACCGGCGCGGGCATCGCATCGGCTGGGGCGGCGGCTACTACGACCG
>VXZF01000638.1 GCA_009845645.1 Gemmatimonadota bacterium
AGGACTTGGCTAGTTCGACAGCTTCAAAAATGGAGACCCGGACTGGAATTTCCTCAATAAAGAGCATTTCGGCCAAGGCCAAGCGCAAAATTAAGCGATCAATGCGGGCGATGCGCTCCCAGCGCCAGTGCTGAACCCGGGCCGCGGCCAGCGCGTCCAGTTCGTCCGCGTGCTCGGCTGCGCACTGCAAGAGTTCGGCCGCAAAGGACTGCACTTCTTGCGCCAGACCAAAGCGCGCACAAAGCTGATCCAACGCGCCGCATGAGTCGGTTGCCGCACTTTGTTCCCAGTACAGGGCCTGCAGGGCCACTTGGCGGGCACCGTGGCGGTTGTTGGGAGGTGCCTCGTCGGCAGAGGTCCCATCGCCAAAAAAATCGTCCTCGCCGCTCATCCTAACTCGGCCATCAAGCTGGCCATTTCAACTGCGTTGAGGGCGGCGTCAAAGCCGCGATTGCCGGCCTTGACGCCCGCGCGCTGCACGGCCTGCTCGACTGTGTCGGCGGTGATGACGCCATAAGTCACCGGGATGCCGCTGTCGAGGCCGACGCGGGCAATGCCCTTGGCCGACTCGGCGGCCACGTAGTCGAAGTGAGGGGTGTCAGTGCGGACGAGAGCTCCTAGGCAGATGACGACGTCAAAGCGACCCGTGCCCGCTAGTTTCTTGGCGGCAATAGGCAGTTCAAAGGCTCCAGGGACCCAGGCAATTTCTATGTCGCTGTCGTCACCGCCGTGTCGCTGGATACAGTCCAACGCGCCGTCGAGGAGCCTAGTAGTCACCAAGTCGTTGTAGCGGCTGACCGCAATGGCGAACTTGCGATCTCGGGCGTCGAGTTGTCCTTCATGTACTTTTGGCATGGTTTTCGTCCTCGGTGGCTGCGTGCTTGAGCAAGAGGGCGTGGCCCATCTTGTCGCGCTTGGTTGTTAGGTAGCGGATATTGTGCGGGTTGGGAGCGGCCTCAATGGGCACTTGCTCGACGACGGTCAGACCGTAGGCATCCAAGCCGACCCGCTTCTTGGGATTGTTGGTCAAAAAGCGCACTCGGCGCAGCCCTAGATCGTAGAGCACCTGGGCACCGATGCCGTAGTCACGCGAGTCCATGGGGTGGCCAAGGGCGTGGTTGGCTTCAATGGTGTCGAGGCCCTGCTGCTGTTGCAGTTCGTATGCCTTGAGCTTGTGCAAAATGCCGATGCCGCGCCCCTCGTGGTGCTGAATGTAGACGATAACGCCGCGCCCTTCTGCGGCAATGAGCTGCATGGATTGCGCTAGCTGCTCACCGCAGTCGCACAGCAGCGAGCCGAGCGCGTCGCCGGTCAGACACCCCGAGTGCATGCGCACCAAGGTGTCGCGGCCGTCGGCGACCTCGCCGTACACGAGAGCGAGGTACGGGTTGTCATCAACCAAGCTGCGGTACGCATAGGCCGTGAATTCGCCGTAGCGGGTTGGCATGGGAGACTGGGCCTCTAGGTGAATCAGTTTCTCGGTGCGGCGGCGATGGGCAATCAGGTCGTGGATGGTGGTGATTTTGAGGTCGTGTTCGCGCGCGAAGTTGAGCAGATAGGACGCGTCGGCCAGCGCACCCGCTTCATCTAAGATGGCGGCGATCAAGGCCACGGGCTGGCAATCGGCCATCTGCGCCAAATCGACCGCGGCTTCAGTGTGGCCAGCGCGGCGCAACACCCCGCCCGGTTGGGCTTGGAGCGGAGTGACGTGCCCGGGCTGGACAAAGTCTTCGGGTACGCTGTCGGGGTCGGCTAGTTTGCGGATAGTCGCGGCGCGGTCCTGAGCCGAAACGCCGGTGCCCGCAATGGCGCGGGCATTGACCGAGACCATGATCGAGGCGTCCATCGGCTCGTGGGCCTTGGGGATCTGCATATGCAGTTCTAGGACTTTGAGGTGCTCCTCGGTGGCGGCGACCACGGGCGGGCTGCTGGCGCAGCGAGTCATGAAGTTGACCGAGGTGGCAGTGGCTTGCTCGGCGAGCATTACCAGCACGCCCTCGCCCACAGTTTCGCACTCGTCAACGAGCACGACCATACGGCCGTTTTGCAGGTCCTCTACTACTTCTTCAATGGTGTTGAAATCGGGCATTGCTCAGTATCCCATATCGCGCAAGTCCTCGAAGCTGAGCTGGGGTTGTTCGCCGAGCAAACGCTCGACATAACGGGCAATCACATCGACTTCAAGGTTGACAGAATCACCGGTGCGCCAGTGGCTAAGCGTTGTATTGTCAAATGTATGCGGTATGACCGCAACCGTAAAGGCATCGCCGCGGATCTCGGCCACCGTCAGGCTGATGCCGTCGAGGGCCACCGAGCCTTTGGTGGCGATGTAGCGGGCGAGCGCGGGCGGCGGCTCGACTTCGAAGCGATGCTGTCCGTCGCGCTCCGTGCGCTGGCGAATGCGGGCGATGCCATCAACGTGTCCCAAGACGAGGTGGCCGCCGAGCCGCTGGTCGGCGCGGAGTGCACGCTCTAGGTTGACCGCTTGCCCGATGCCGAGGGTGCCCAAGGTCGTGCGGGCGAGCGTTTCGGTGCCGGTCTCGACCGAGAAGCCGCTCTCTCCAATAGCTACCGCAGTCTGACAAACCCCGTCGATAGTGACGCTGTCTCCCACCTGCAAGCCGTCGAGAACGCGCTCGGCCTCGATTTCCAACTGCTGGAATGCGCCTCGGCGCACGCGGTTGCGCACGTTTCCGAGTTCTTCTATGAGTCCGGTGAACAAGTGTATTGTACCTCAGCCGTGTAGAGCAGGTCAGGGCCTAGCCGCTGAGTGCGGCTGGACGCAAGGCGAATGGCCTCGGCCGCGCGTTCGATTCCCAAGTCGCCGATGGCAGCGACCCCTTCGCCCATCAGTCGCGGTGCGAGATAGAGCAGGACTTGGTCAACGACGCGGTCGCCAAGTGCGGCCGCGGCCAATTGGCCACCGCCTTCGATGAGGACGCTGGTCATGCCCTCTTGCGCCATGCGCCCAAGGGGCAGACGCAAGTCGATGTGTCCAGCAGATGCCGGGAAAGTCCAAACCTCGGTCCCTTTGGCTGCGTAGGCCCGGCGCTTGTCGGCTGGCGTGTCCTCTGCGGTGACG
>VXZF01000768.1:0-856 GCA_009845645.1 Gemmatimonadota bacterium
CAACAACCCCAGCCCCAACAACACCCGTCCCAGTCCCTGCCCCAGCAAATAGCCCAGCGTCGTCCCCAGCACCGCATAGACGCAGGCTTCGGCCACAAACAGCAGCGCGATGTGCAAGGGAGCCAACCCCACCGAGGAGTAGATGCCGATCTCGCGCAGGCGCTCGTACACCGCCCCCATCATCGCATTGAGCACAATGAGCGCGGCCACCAGCGCGGGAATCGCCAGCACCCCTAACCCCTGCACAGCCGTCAGCCCTACGGAACTCAGGGCTGTCACCCTCCCATCCGGCGAGCCGACGAACAAAGTGACCGCAACCCGCGTCAGATAGTCCTCGACCAACGCCTGCCCGTCGGTCGCGCCCGGAAAGCGCACAGCTATCGAGCGCAAGCTCCCACCAGCCTCGATCAGCGTCCGATAGGGCACGATGACCACGTGCTGCGGCTCTAAATGAATAAAAGGCCGCAATTCGTGGGGATCCTCCTCGCCAGCAATATCCACCGCCCGCGCCGCCCCGAGCTGGAGCATCTCTGCGCCCGACAGGACAAAATCGGCCGGCATTAGGCTCTCGTCGTCTAGGTCGCGCAGTTCACCCAACCGCTCCGGGTCGGCAATCCCGCGCACCTCCAGCGCGCGCCCAAACACCTCGACCTGATCCCCAACCCCAACGCCCAGCGCCGCAGCCATATCCAACGGCAGAATACAGGTAGCCTCGTCATCCGCGCCAAAAAACGATCCGGCCACCAAGCTCCTATCCACCTCGGTGATCTGCGCCTCCTCCGGCGTCAGGCCCAACAAGCCCGTGGCCCGCACTGCCTTCCCTGCCGCGGCCACCGCAATCCAGCCTCCCTTGCCG
>VXZF01000768.1:866-3079 GCA_009845645.1 Gemmatimonadota bacterium
CTCGCGTAGCGGATTTGCTGTTCAAACGAGGTAAAAGAGAGCAGGGTAAACGTCAAAAGCGTCAGCGTCGCCAGCGTCAGACCGGTGCGCAGGGGCCGCCGCCGCATATTGGAAATCCCCAACATGAAGGCCGCATAACTCGCGCTCATACGGCTCAGGTCCTGGGCGTGGACCCGCGTCTGCTGGCTCTGGTGCTGGGCCATGACGCGGTTGAACCGGCCTACCAACATAAAGAGCACGAAGGCAGCCATTGCCATGATGGCAAACGCCAACAGCACCACCAGCGGCTCGGCCAACTCAAAGGCTGGATGCACCTGCGCCAAAATCAGCCAAATCGCCAGCAATAACAGCCCAAAGCCCGCGAGCTGCCGGCGAATATCGGCCGCGGCAAACAAGAGCCGCTCCCCGAAAAAGGCCGCTGGCAACAACAGCGCCATAAAGAAAATCACCCCTTCGAGGACATCGTTGAGCGTCGCCAAGACCTCTGGGTAGGCCCGCGTCTCCAAGCCCAGCGCCTTGCGGCTCCACGCCACGTACTCATCCCACTTCAATCGTTCTGCCGCTGCTTCCGCCTCAGCTATGGCCGCCGCCGTCTGCGCGTGCAGGCGCGTCAACCGCTGATTTTCAATTCCGTGCTCCTTGAGCACCCCCAACCGCGCCGCATCCAAGTTCCACACGTCCCGGGCCGCCTGCAGCGTCGCGGCTCCGAATCCCTCCTCGGTCAGCAAAAATCCCCGGCCCCGCGCCTCGGTCTCGCTTTGGCTGCCCTCGCTGTTGAGTAGCAAAAGCTGGTCGTCCAAAATCACTTTGACGCGATCATCGGCTGCGGCATCGGCTGGCCCGTAGATCACCCCCACCGAGCCGATGCTGCTTTTATCTAAGACGTACCCGTACTGGCCCGGCTCGCCCCCGTCCGCCGACAGCACCTTCACTTTGTTCAACGCGCGCAAAAGGCGCGGCTCGACCAAGCCGTACAGGGGCCGACCCACGCCGGGAAAGAGCACGGCGCTCTGCTCGTTTTGCCGCCAGCGCACATTTTTGGCCAAGCGGCCATCCGGCCTTGGTTTCCCGTGGTGCGCCTGCGCGCGCTCACTCAAGTCCACTACGTGAGTAATCGCCCCCCGCTCGGCGTCCAATGCCGTCACTGTTAGCGGATACGTCCCCTGAACCAGCCCAGGCACCCGCACCAACCCAGCGGCATCCGTGAGAAAGTAACGCGTGTTGCGCACTCCTTTGCGCTCTTCCTCCTCCACCTGCACCGCTACCAGCGCCCCAGTCACCGGTCGGTCTGGCATCTGACTACGCCGGGGAAACGTCCGCGCTTTGACCCGCAAATCCCGCAGCCGATCCTTCAACGCCTCGGCGAGCCGCTCCCGTCCAGCCAATAGCGCTGTATCGGCCAACGCATGAGCCAGCAAATCGGCCACCAACGCCGCCTGCCCTTCCACATTATCCCACGCCACCCGCTCGCCCGTATCTTGTGGCAAATCCAGCGCAAAACGAGCATCGCCCACTGTGGCCAGCGTCAGCGATGGGAACCCCGCCTCGAGCGCCAGTTCCCCATCGGCGGCCAACCCTCCGGGCATATAGCTGTCCCAATCCATTCCCCGAATTGGGCTGATGCCATTGGCCAGTGCCTCGGCGCGGCCCAACGCCTCCGCGTACTCGGCAAAGCGACGGCCAAAGGGCACGAAAAACCGCTTGAGCGCGTAGCTATCCGTGTTGTTCCACAGCACCACTCGCTCGCCGTGGCTGGACAAATCGAGGCCAATGAACAGGTCAATATTCAGCGGTTCGACGAGCTGGGCCGCGTAGTGCTCTTGGCGGCGAGCGTGCCCGTCGAGGAAGGCGACCATGCCCTGTCGCCCCTGGAAGTGGGCACCCAGCGCGGCGAGGACCACCGTGTGCGTTGGCGGGTTCGCCTGCAAGCGAGCGGCTACCTCTAACAGCGCCGCCACGCTCACCGCCGCCTCTGCCCCCGGTGCCCGTGCCGGTACCACCGACGGCGCGTCGTAATACGCATGGACGAGTACCGTCTCGTTCTGCGCGGTCCCCGCATCCTTCCCCGGCACCACCGCCCACACGTTGTACGCCATCCGCTCCTGCCAATCCATCCGCCCCCACAGCCCCACCTCCACCTCTCCATCCACCAACCGCCGCCGCAGCCGCTCTCCAGCAGCCCCCTCCGCCCAAAAGCGCGGCACATCCAACGG
>VXZF01000195.1 GCA_009845645.1 Gemmatimonadota bacterium
ATGGCCCAACCCCAGCCTATGGGGTTGTTGATGCCCCAGATGCCCACGCCCTCAAAGAGCAGGTAGGGAACGCCTATCATGAACCCGTGCAAGAGCAGAAATCCCAAAGCAAAACAGAGAAACCACGCCAGCGGGGTGTTTTTGGTGAGGACGATCCCACTGATCTTATCGGTGATCGAAGTGTACGAGGTCTGGCTCGGGCCGAGTTCCGATACTGGGGGGCGATACGGCGTTTTCGCAGCTTCGGACATGCTAAGCCTCGGCAATCTTGGGATTCGGATTTTTGATACTTGCCAAATACGTAGTGCGGGGTCGCGTGTTCAATTCGGTGAGAATGCCGTAGTTAAGCGGCGATGCCTTGAGGGCAGTGACCCGGCTATTGGGATCGTTGATGTCGCCGAAGACGATGGCTTCGGTGGGACAGGCCTGCTCACAGGCGGTGACGATCTCGCCATCGCCTATGGTGCGGTTGGCCTTTTTGGCCTCAATCCGCGCTTGGTTGATCCGCTGGACGCAGTACGTGCATTTCTCCATTACGCCGCGCGCGCGCGTGGTGACATCTGGATTGCGCTGCAATTTTAAGCTCTCGGTATCGCGGTCGGCGTATTGGAGGAAGTTGAAGCGCCGGACCTTGTAGGGACAGTTGTTGGCGCAGTAGCGGGTGCCGACGCAGCGATTGTAGGTCATGTCGTTGAGACCTTCGTCGCTGTGCGTCGTCGCTGCGACTGGACAGACCAACTCGCAAGGAGCGTTTTCGCACTGCATGCAAGGTACGGGCTGATGCGCGATCTGGGGGTTGTCGAGCGAGCCTTGGTAGTAGCGATCGACGCGAATCCAAGGCATTTCGCGGCCGTTGAGGACCTCGTCTTTGCCGACGATGGGGATGTTGTTTTCGGCTTGGCAGGCCGTTGCACAAGCATTGCAGCCGATGCAGGCACCTAAATCAATTACCATGCCCCAAGCGTAGCCCGTGTACTGGTGATCTGTGCGGTTGTGCAGCGTCAAGTCATCGGGCGGATCGTGGGCTCCCTCGTGGGCAAAGTGGGGATGCGCTTGGTAGTAGTCTAGGGAGGCTTGGCGTAAGAGGTTGCGGCCTTCCATGCTGTGGTGATCTTGGGTACAGGCGAGGCGATAGTTGTCGTAGGAGCCGCTGACCTGTAGGCCGATACCGCTCCACAAGGCTGCCGCAGGACGCAGGGTATAAGCATTGAATCCCGTGTCGCGCCCGACGCGGCCACTGCGCTGTTGGCCGTAGCCCAAGTGCAGGGTGACGACGCCGTCGGCTTGGCCGGGCACAACCCAAACCGCAGCATTGATCGTGCGCCCATCAAAGCGCAACTCGGCGAGGAATTCGCTCTCGAGTCGCAGGCGCTCGGCCGTGGCTGGGCTGACGAGGGCGGCGTTGTCCCAAGTGAGCTTCGTGATGGGCTTCGGGGTTTCCTGTAGCCAAGCATTGTTGGCAAAGCGACCGTCCCACACCATGGGGTCGGGCCGAAAGTGGATTTCGAGATCTTCTTCCTCGGGAAGGTTCCCAGTCGTTGCGGGCAGACGCAGAGCAACTAGCTGTGGGGATTGGGCTTCGGGACGTGCCCCCTCGACGAAGCCATCGTGTAGCGCGCGGCGCCAAGCAGTCGCATCTAGGCCTTGGCTCTCCCAGTACTGGCGCACGATGTCGAGGTCGGGGACCCCGGGCTGGCCGGTGAGGACCGCCAAGAGGTCGTGCACTGATTTGCTCTTGTAGAGTGGCTGAATCAGCGGCTGGACGATCGTGGCGAGGCCGTCGTGAGCGCGGGTGTCGCTCCAGGCTTCGAGGAAGTGAGATTCCGGAATGTGCCAGTGGCAGAGTTCCGACGTTTCGTTGTCGTACAGGCCGAGGTGGACGCGGTAGCCAACTTTGCCGAGTGCCGAGGCGAAGTCGAGATCCACGGGCGCGTCGTACACCGGGTTGCCGCCGAGAATGAATAGAGACTCGACTTGACCGGCGTTCATGTCGGCTACTAACGCGGATAGTGACTCGTGCTGATCAACCGACTCTACTTCGAGAGGTTCGGTATAGTGTACGGTTGCGCCCGCATTGCCTAGGGCGTGGTTGATGGCATGGGCCAAAGCGTGTACGGCTGGGGCTTGCTGGTCTCCAGCGAGCACGAGACTTTGGCCGCGATGGGCCTGTAGGTCGTCAACTAGGGCCGCAATCCAGGCGTCGTGGACGGAAAAATCGGCGAGAACGCTCGGCCCCTCCCAGTCGATGCCAAGTCCTTGGGATACCTTTAGGGTTAAGGCTTCGATATGCGCCGTGCCCAGTGCCAAGCGGTGATCGGCTATGCTGCCGGTGGCCGTTGGGCTGCTTTCGACTGCATAGAGTCGGTTACTGGCCTTGGAGCCGTTGCGGACCCTGCGACCGGCCGCAAAATCCCGAGCGTGGCGAACATTACCAGCACCGCTGTAAGTAAAGTCCGCGTCCAGCGATAGAATGACCTTGGCTTTGGCGACGTCGTAAAACGCATTGACCGGCTCGCCAAAAGCCATTTGGGCTCCGGCACGGACATTGTCGCGATTAACGGGTTCGTACTGGTGCCATTGGGCTTGGGGAAATTTGGCCCGCAGAGCCGTCAATTGGTGCCCGAGGGTCGGAGAAGGCACCGTCTGGGTTAGGATGCGCAGGCCGGCATCGCCGTTGGCCTCGTGCCAACTCAGCCGCTGCGTCAGATCGGCTAGGAAGATGCTCCAAGCGCTAATGCGACCGGCGTTTTTGACGGTTTGTGACCGGTCGGGATCGTAGAGGTCGAGAATCGAAGCCTGTACGAGCGCATTGGAGCCGCGGCTGCCGGAGGGATGCTCGGGATTGCCCTCGATTTTGGTTGGTCGCCCCATGTGGCTTTCGACCAAGATACCCATGCCAATACCGCCGAATGAGGTGGCGGAGGCAAAGTACTGAGGCCTACCGGGGATGACGTTTTCGGGCGCTCGGACCTGGGGGACTATTTTTTCGCTAGGCTGAATCGTACAGCTTGAAAGCCCACCCAGTGCCAGCGATGCGCTCATGAGCTTGAGAAAATTCCGCCGACTTACCGGATCCT